>JBCDDV010000640.1:0-2843 GCA_039180145.1 Cyanobacteria bacterium P01_G01_bin.49
GGATGCAAATATCTCTTGCATCTTCTCTGCTTTCTTCTTCAGGTAAGTAATATTTCATTTAAAAAGGTATTTCGTCCCAACCATAATTAATAAGTTTTTCTCTTTTGCTCCAATAAAATTTTGGTCTTTTGAGATCGAAGGCTCGACAACTATATTCATCTTTGTAGTAAATAAGCTTTAGCCAATTTACCCAGCGGCAATATAATTGTTTTTCCAAAAATGGACGAGATGAAAAATCCACAGGACAGTATAAAGGTTCTGCCATTTGATGCAGGTATTTAAAAATATTTAACGCACCAGCTTTGGCTCGTCGCTTTTGATTGAGGGTAAAAAGCCTTGGCATGTCGTACTTACATTTACCTACAAAACAACTATTTTCTCTTTTGGCAAGCTGTTCGCCAAAGTTCCACCAAATGCCATTCATTCTTGGTAGGTCGTATAGCTTACACATACGATCTATTTTTTGCCTAGTAAAACTAGATGAATAGCAAAGAATATTTTTACCTTTAATTAGCGATCGCAGTCGATCGTATACGTCGCTAAATTGGGGAGCAGATTCTAGCATTTCATTAGTTATACCTGTCATGATTTGGGCATTGTATTGCATTCCGTGTAGAGGGTAGCAATTTGGCTTATTGGGATTAATCAAAGTATCGAACATGGTTGAGCCATGACGAGATATGACACAGATTTCAACAATGCGATCGCCTTGATTCAATCCAGTTGCAGCTAAATGAAGAATGACCCAATTCTCTTTTTTTTCTAAAAAGTATTTTGCCCAAAGTTGAGCGGCAAATTTATTGATTTCTTGCTGCTCAAAAGGTATTTGTAAACTTAATTGTGCATTATTATTTAGCATCATCTTTCAAGCTACTATTCATATTCCCGATTGCTCGATTAATATGTCCGATCGCTTTGCTTGCTTCGGCATCCCCAAGAACATTTTTTAGTCTATTGGTAAGAGCTAAAAGTCTCTCTTCTTGACGCTTTGTGTACTCACTTTCGTAGCCAAATTCAATCAACAGATCTTTTGCCCAACGTTTCATTATGTCAGGAATTTCACCATCTCCCATGTTCCCGTGAACTGCCAAAATTAATAGCCACTCAATGGGAATATCTACTTTTAGACTACAATCATCATTGGAATTATTATTCATTTGGTATTTCTCTTATCTGCAAATCTTTGGGAAACTCTTCAAAGCGATCGCCTTTTCTGCTTTTAATTCCCAAGGCAGTTTTATCTTTCCTACGATCGCTAATAAAATTCAGATTTCCTTCTACACGATTTATATGTTCGTGCCAATAGCAGTTTTGTCCTAACTGCTTAACGAATACTTTTATATGCCTCTGTTTTAACTGCCGAACAAGCGATCGTATCCATTCGATATTGCAGGGACGAGCATTTTTACCTGATTCACCACCAATAATTGCCCAGTCAACATTAGATAGATCGTAGGCATTTAAATTTATTTCCTCAAGCAAAGGTTCAAAACTAACAAACCTGATTGCTGTTTGTATTTTGTCCAAGTTTAAAAGGCGATCGCAATGTAATTGGTTTTCTACACTTACTCCAGCCCAAATATTTACTAAGCCTCTACCGTATATTGAGTATTTAGCAAAATAATCTGCCATTCTGCGAGATCTCTTGGTTAGAACCATAAATTGGTGATGACTGTCCTCAAATTCTGAAAATAAATGGTCTAACCATTCGTCTTTAACATTGATATGGAAAATATCGGTCATCGAGCCAACAAAGAATCTTGTTGGCTTTTTCTTCTCTAAAGCTTGCAATACAGTTGGGACAAATTCTACTGTGCCGTCCCAATCTTTTACTTTTTTATATCTATCATATTGCTGGAGTCTAGCAGTGCTGGCTTGTGTTGCTGCATAGCAATTTGCACAGCCAGCACTGATTTTGCTACAGCCGACAATAGGGTTTATTGTTTTGTCTGCCCACTGAATTTTTGTCACGATCTTACCCAGTTGTACTCCTTGATTTTCCAGCCATCCTCTACAAACTCTCGACTACTCTTGAGTCTAATTTCGCCTTGTTTTTCTAGTTGCTTGGCTTTATGGCAATCAGCCAAGCCTTTTGTAGCATGACCTTTAGTTTTAACTTGTAGTTTTAATATTCCATGCTTGGCGATCGCCTTCTGGATTTGTGTTTTCGTCATTATTAATATTCATTTTTTCCCATATAAATAAACCCTAGCTCACTGATATTTTCACCCAGCAATTCATCAAGCGATCGCACTATCATATCTCCTGTACTAATATTACGCATTGAGGCAATTTCATTTTCTATTTCTAATACTAAATACGTATGCTGCGACATGGGATCTTTTAAGAGCATTGATATGGTTATTTCTGTTAATTCTTTGGATTTCATATAATTTTTTGAGTATCAAAAAATGTTTCTAGTAATTCATTGCATAGATCATTATTTCCTGTTAAATAAGCAGCTTCTAAGCCACCACTGGCTTGATGTACAGCCTGTAAATTATTTTCGGCTTCAGTTATTAGCTTTTGCTTGACTGATATTAAGGCAATGTCGGCGTAAATATCATAAGGCGATCGATCTTCAGTATTAGCTAAAATATACGGTATTTCTCTGAGCCTTCTTTGGTAATCGTCATAATCACTATTAGGAAAAAGAAAACTTCCAAGCTGAGTATAATTGCACTGAATTGAATTACGGTAATGCCATATGCTTGGTTTTTCTGGATCGTCCGTTATTTGCTGCCAACCTTTGCTTAATAGATAATTTTTAAGATTTTCTTCGGTTAAATACTTCATTTTTTGGCACAATAAAAAAGTATTGAATAATATTCCGATCGAAGGAC
>JBCDDV010000641.1:0-2841 GCA_039180145.1 Cyanobacteria bacterium P01_G01_bin.49
GATTTAGCCGAATATGATTTCCAGCCAGTTATTCCGAATTTAATGGAATTGTCACAAATAGATGAAGATGAAGTAGAAAACCTAGTAACTAAAGAAGGGCTTAAAGTTTTTTTAGAAGCTACCTTTAAACATCCTTTTTCAACATTGCAAGATTTTATGGAGTTGGTTGAGCTGCCATTTTCATCTCTGTCTTTAAAATGCTCTCCTTATTTACTGCGTTTTGATTTTGTCCCTGCTAACTACAATTTGAAAAAAGATCTACAAAAAATTAGTTCGCAATCGATTGCTAGTTGGGCATTTCCCAATCACCCCGCTTATGAATATCTATTCGGACAACCCAAACCGCCTGGTAATAAAGTACTATTTTTTGGTGCATTTCCCACTGACCCTCCTAATCAAGATCAAGCTCTGGCTCTCAAACACCAGAGGGAAAATTCTCTCACTGCGGTAATTGGTCCACCAGGAAATGGGAAGACGACTTTGTTATTACACGAGATTGCTTTATCAGTAGTTGAGCGGGGCTATCAGTTAGCATCAGATGGTATCGATCAGAGCAATCTGACTTTTGTAACTAGTACTAATAACCGTGCTGTTAATAATGTTCTAGATCGATTAGCAGGTCATTTTCCCGCCGACAATTTTTATCTGGCAGGAGGAAGAAAAGAACTAATTGAACAGCAGGTCATCCCCAAATTGCAGGCTGCTATTGACTGGCTAAATTCCGAGACGTTCAGTCAAGACGAATGGTCGCAAAAATCCAATCTGCTTATAGCTGGGGTAAAAGAACTACAGCAGCAACAGAAGTTAGAGCTAGAAAAAGAGCGTCAAAAAGAACAATTGCTAGCGACAAAAAAGCAATTGAATAGAGAGCTAGTAGAACTCAACAGACAAATAGAAACGAGCTACGAGCAACCCAGCAAAGATTTACCTGATTATGACGAATATCCACAAGAAGCCTACGAGAAAATTCTCCCTCATTTGGAGAAGGCAATTAGGTCGCTAAATCGTATTAATTATTCTCAAGTAAAATCTAAAAACTTATCTTGGTGGCAGCGAGTCTGGTATTTAGTGCGCCGATTTTGGCGAAAAATTACTAAGACGAGTGCCGATCACATTATCAACAGACTCCATCAAGAAATTCAGGCTCCTCTGGCGACAACCTTAGCAACTCCTTTTCGGTTTAAACTGCCTTTAAATCATGAGTCTTTAAGAACTGCTCGCCTTGAAGTAGCTTTACAATTAGAAGAAGTTAGGGAAATTAAAGCGAACCAATCTCCTAGTGTTGCCGAACAGTCAGAACATTGTCAACAGCAAAGAAAGAAATTAACAGAACACCTCCGAGAAATTGAACAACAGCTTTCTTGTTATCCTGCTCAAGACTTTCATACTCGCTTTCCGCAAGAGTATCATCTAGAACAACAACAATTGTTTGAATTGGCTTGGCAGTTTTTACTCAAGGAAGCAGTTCGACACAAAGACGAAATAATCGTTTCCATTAGAACTTATATCGATGTAATCAACGCCGAATGGGATTATGAAGCTCGACGTAAGTTTGCGACATCGGGAGCGAGCATTTTGCGAGATGTTAGCTTAATTTTTCCCGTGTGGGCTTCAACTCTTCAATCAATTAGAAATTTACTGCCCTATCCCGATAGCGGTTGTATTAACCGATTAATTGTCGATGAAGCTGGTATGATTCCTCTACACCAGCTATTTACAGCTCTTGTACGCTGTAACAAGGCAATGATAGTTGGAGATCCACTACAGTTAGAACCAATAGTTCCCTTCAATCGGTCCATTATCGAGCAATACCACGAAAGGGCGTTTATAGAGAGAGGGTTAACCGATACTGACTACGAGCGTTATAGCCCTACAGCAATTTCTACAGCAACTGCCTATCATCGAGCAGCAGGCGTATTCGATGAGTCAAATCAGACTGGTTCGGGAATTATTTTGAGCGAACATCATCGTTGCGTACCGCCAATTATTGATTTTTGCGATCGCCTCTGCCACTATAATTTAAATATTAAAACTTCAGAGAAAGAGTCAAAACTTGGTGCCAACCTTATTGCCTATAATATTGAAGGTAATTACGAGCAGCACACCAATCCACAAGAAATTGAGGCAATCGAACACCTGGTCGAACATTTAGTAGAAAGTGGTTACTTGATTTCTTCTTCTAATGGTAACAATACGATAGGAGTTATTTCACCTTATCGCGCTCAAGCAGATGCCTTGTATTCAAGATTGAGTTCAACCTGTCGTGATTTTAATAGAGAAAGTATTGGTACGGTTCATACTTTTCAAGGAGGACAAAAATCGGCAATTATTCTTTCTACTCGTCAATGTCGCGATCGGGACAGTTTTTGGTTTCTCAATCGTCGCCCTAACCTGCTCAATGTAAGTGTTAGTCGTGCAGAGGAGTTATTTATTTTAGTAGGTAATTTGGAATTGCTCAAACAGTCTGGAGGTTATATGCGAATGTTAGTTGAGCATATTCAAAAGTTTGGAGAGATACGACAGTTACCTTGAATAACTTCAAATTTTGATTTGCAGCAGCCGACAAATTCCATCTTCTGGCGCGCGAAAGCTGGTGCCAGAAGATGGAATAGCGTAGCGTTTGGTAGGCTGCCACCACCGATTATTAATAAATAATTTCAATCTTCTGAGGGCGTTAGACTAAGCCAGCTTGGAGTCTGTGGACAGGGATGGATATAAATCAAATTTTCTCTTTCATTTTTTACGTTGATTTTTCAGAAGGTAGTAATTCTGCTTCATTACCAATAATTCTTCATCATCGACATTTGTTTAGAGTAAGCTCAAGAAATCAAGAGTTTCAGC
>JBCDDV010000642.1:0-2835 GCA_039180145.1 Cyanobacteria bacterium P01_G01_bin.49
GCTAAAATAGACTTAGCGATCACATTCTTTACATTTATGATTTAGATACTTCTCATATTAAAGAAAGAGTGAATAACATGAGTATCACCATAGAACAGGATTTCAAAGAAGCTGTTTTATTCTGAACATAATGAACCAAGAAATTTATTTCTTGGCTAAGATTTCCAGTCCGTTTAAACGGACTTTGGTTACGAGACAGAAATTTATTCTCTGGCTGGTGAAAATAAAATAGCTTAAATATGAAATTTATTGGCATAGATTTAGGGTGGACATCGGGGTTTAGTGGACTTTGTTGTTTGAGTTTGGATCATAATAAATTAACGCTATTAGATTTAACTCGTATTCAACCCACAGACGAAATTTTGCAATGGTTAGATACTTGGGTAAAAAGAGATGAATCAGCCTTAGTTGCTGTTGATGCACCGACGATAATTCCTAATTTAACAGGAACCCGACTACCAGATAAATTGACCCATAGATTTTTTGGACGCTATCACGGAGGATGTTATCCAGCAAATCTTCAACGTCCCTTTGCTGATCGCACAGTAGGGTTTGGCATTAGTTTGAAAGAAAAAGGATTTATTCACAGTCCAACTATTGACCCTAAAAAACTAGGACGTTATCAAATAGAAGTGTATCCTCATCCTGCCATAGTGCATTTATTTAAGTTAAAGCGTATTCTTAAATATAAAAAAGGGAAGTTAGCTGATAGAACTCTTGAGTTGATGAAGTTGCAGGATTATATTATTGATTTTTTGCCAAGTTATGAACCTCACTTGACTTTATCATCTTCAGATTTAAAACGATTGAAGCAACTTTCTTTGTCATCAAAAATAACAGGAAATGCGTTAAAATCTATAGAAGATCAACTGGATAGTTTAATTTGTGCTTACATTGGTGCCTATTGGTGGTATTGGGGAGTAGAGAAGAATTTGGTATTAGGAAATATAGAAACAGGTTATATTATTGTTCCTAGTCCAATCGTTGATGTAAGATAATTAGAAGTGTGATGAGAGAGAATCGTTAATTCTCTCTTACTTCAATAATGAGTTTTATGTAGTAAGTTTATTGACTAACTTACTACTTTAGTTTGCACTTCAATTTGGAGCCAGCACCCAAAGCACCTATGGCAAGTAAGCCTAAAACTGTAGCTGGTTCAGGGACAGAACTAGGATTTTCAGGGCCGGGATCGGGGATGACACTTCCAAATGTAATGTCATCAAATGCAATTTGATTAGCAACTCCTGCAAAACTAATAGATTTAGCGATGCCATCGAAAGCAACACCAATTGGTACAAATGGACAGAAAAAGGCGTTAAAGTCACTTGCGCAAGTACTAGGGGTTGAGCCAAGATCTAAGGTACTCAGTAAATTACCTTCCCCGTTTAACCCATCATACACGCCGATACTTCCCGTTCGATTAGGTGCCGTATAAAAGAAGGAGAATCCGGTGTCGAAACCTGCTTCAAAATTCAGGAAAGTTTCACTACCGCTTAGGAAAAATAAGGCACCTTGCTGAGAATCCAGATTTCCTAAGCCACCTTTAGATGTATTACTACATGTTACACCTGGGGTATTTAAGCAAATTAATAAAGCATTGTCTGAAAAACCTACACCAAGGTTAGTCCCTGAAGTTCCAATGCTACTTGTACCACCATTGTAATAATTTTGTACAAAAACATTATTGCCATTGGGATAAGGTGCAATATTCTCGAAGTCCAATACAGTAACATCAGCAAAAGCAGGCAAGCTAACAAAAGTTGTTGCCACTCCAGACAAAATCAATAATTTTTTCATGTGTTGGTAGATAGAATTTAAGAGCTATTAGAACAATATGTCCATTTTTAAGTGATTTTTCCTAGCTTGTCAAGAATTTTTCCGTAAAAACACCTAATTCATGCTCTTGACAAATTCAACTCAAAGTAGTTAACCATCAAAAGTCTAGAGACTTTGATTATATCTAGGCTTTAATCGGAGTAGCCCCTTGAATAAAAGAATTTGCACAAGCAAACGGCAAGGATACTATTACTCGTGTTTCATTTGCCGCGACCCGAAAACTTTTTCAAAGGTTACGAGATGAGATAGTATTTTAATTAGTCTAAGAATTGCCTTTTAAGTTAAAGGTAATTTTTTGACCATGAAAACAACGCCTTAGACAAATTGGCTTGGTCAATTTGCTAAAAAGTAGCAAAAATTAGTTCGATTTATTAGCCATTTAATTTTACATGGACATCAGCCAAATTGTAGAATCAGGCAAAAGGGACAACCCATTACGGTATTTTTACCAGGGAACTGAACAGGTAATAAGCAAATATTCATGGACATACAAACATTTCTAGAATTATGTGTCGGACAATGGTTTTCTCAGCGCAGTAGCTATCAATTTGAAGAACAAAAAGCTGAGAGTGATAAATCAGAATTAACAATAGAAGAATTAGAAACTGATCATTCTATTGTTGTCTCTCTTTGTCAAGAATATCGTATCAATCCCAGTCAAGAAATGCAAGGACAAAGAATTAGTTGGAATAACTCTGTTGACTGGGGTAAACCGAAACAAACAGGAACAGCGACAATTATTGTGATTCCTGATAAAAATAAGCCACAGACAGGGCAAATTTTACAAAGTATCCAGTCTCAACCTTCCGCTAAAGGACATTATAGTTTAGGAGAGGATGAAGCTTTAACTCTCACGATAAATAACGATAACTTCTCAATTGAAGAAAGAGGATGGTTTGCTAGTCCTAATTTGCGACTGCGCACTAGTTTAATTAAAGGGAAAAATGGCTACAGATGGACAGCTTTTTATTCAGAAATTCGTAAAATGCCCCCGAAACA
>JBCDDV010000643.1:0-2834 GCA_039180145.1 Cyanobacteria bacterium P01_G01_bin.49
GAAGCAAGAAAATTATAATTGGGGATGGACTGAGGGGGACACAGTGAATATGTCTATTGGTCAAGGGTTTACTCAGGCAACTCCCTTGCAAGTGGCAGTGATGTTTTCGGTGCCGGCCAATGGCGGATATCGCGTCAAACCTCATTTCTATGAGAACAAAGATGATTTAGACAAATGGCGCACTTCCATGAATTTGAAACCCAGTACCTTAGAAACCCTACGAAAAGGACTGAGGGCAGTCGTTGCCGAGGGAACGGGAAAAGCTCTCAACTCTCCAGATTTACCCCCTGCTGCTGGAAAAAGTGGTACAGCAGAAGCTCCTCCAGGAGAAGTCCATACTTGGTTTGGTGGGTATGCTCCTTTTGATAAGCCAGAAATTGTGGTGGTGGCTTTTGCAGAACATTCTGGTGGTGGGGGTGGTTCAGTGGCTGCCCCGATGGTACGTCAGGTGATGGAAGCTTATTTTAAACATAATAAAAAGTGAAGAAGGGAAAATCTCCTATTTTTTCTTGCTAAAATTTGCTTAAAGAAAAGTTGTTTATTTTGTGAGTGTTGAGGAGGAAATTATTAATGAAAAATTCCTTATTATTGTTCTCGTTAGTAACAGCCACCCTAGGGTTAGGAGAGTTAACTTTCTCCTCAAATAAAGCCCAAGGCGCAGAACTCTGTAATTATCGTAATGAAATTGTTCGCGTTTCCGGGGCTTATGTGAATAGTGATGAAACTTGGGTTACTCAGGGATGGTGGTTAGTCGAACCTGGGGAATGTATGGTTTATCCTGATAATTGGTATACCTATGTAGAGGTTGATCGTCAGCAAACAGTTGAACGTACCCATTTAGTAGAACAGGGGATTGAAACAGTTGATTTATGTGTCCTCCAAGATAGATATACTTTCTACAATGGGGAAACCGTCGAGGTATGCGATAAGCACCATTATGGCTTTTCAGATAATTCTATGCAAACTTTTTACCTAATTGGAGCTAATCGAGAATTGATTGAATATACCAAATAGTCATGGAAGAAACAATAACTCTTTACCAATTTCCTCGTCCTAGGATGGTGGTAAACTTGGGTTTTTTCTGCATGAAAGTTGAAGTATTCATGAGAATGACATCTATTCCTTATAAAGTTGAAGAAAAAATCAACTCTGCTCGATCGCCAAAAGGAAAATTACCAAAAAGCGATGTTGAAAGCCCAGTGTCTTTAGACCTGGGATGAAAACGAGCGAACCGTCCAGGTTAGACGGTTTTAACCGTCCCGAAATATGGTATAATTCTTTTAAATTTTCGAGGTCGATATGTATAGTTGCCAGCAAGTTCTAGTAAGTCAAAATAACGACTTAATTAACATACTAACATTCCTATGTGAAGAGTCTCACAAGCTCACTAACATGGGAATATATTTAGCTCGTCAACTGGATTTTAAAGCTAAAAAAATCATCGGTAAATACGATTTAGAGAAAGAGTACAAAACTAACAATCACTATCGAGTTTTGCATTCACAAGCTGCTCAACAAGTTTTAAGAAGTGTCGCCGAGTCATTTAATTCATACAAAAAGTTAGTTAAAGCTTATAGACAGGGAAAAATACAGGACAGACCAAGAGTGCCAAACTACCGAAAGAAAGGTGGTCTGGCTACTGTTAGCTATCCCAAACAGGCTCTCAAACTAAAAGATAATCAAATAAAAGTACCGTTAGGCAGGACTTTCAAACGTTGGTTCGGGCTAGATAGTTTTCATGTGCCAATGCCAAGTAATCTTAAGTTTGAGAGTCTTAAGGAATTAAGAATACTACCAAGAAATAGATGCTTTTATTTTGAATTTGTCTACGAAAAAGAGATAAAAAAACCGCAGTTAAATCTTAGTAACTGCTTGTTAATTGACCCTGGTTTAAACAACTGGTTAACCTGTGTAACGAATGTCGGTACTAGCTTTATTGTTGACGGCAAATATATCAAGTCGATGAATCGCTGGTATAACAAACAAGTATCAGTTTTAAAGGAGAATAAACCCCAGGGTTTCTGGAGCAATAGATTAGCTGCAATAACCGAAAAACGCAATCGACAAATGCGCGACGGCATTAATAAAGCAGCGAGAAGAGTAATCAATCATTGCCTAGAAAATCACATAGGTACGATTGTATTTGGCTGGAACAAGCGCAACAAAGACGCGATAAATATTGGCAAAAAGAATAACTCAGAATTTGTACCGATTCCTACTGCAAGGCTAAAAAAAAGAATCGAGCAAATGTGTTTGGAGTATGGGTTGCGCTTTGTCGAAACCGAGGAAAGTTATACCAGTAAAGCTAGTTTTTTAGATGGTGACTATCTGCCAAAACATGGTGAGAAACCCAAGGATTGGAAACCATCGGGACGAAGACAAGAGCGAGGATTGTATCGTACAGCAAACAACTGGTATATCAACGCCGACTGTAATGGAGCAGGAAATATCGGCAGAAAAGTAAGCAGAACATTGGGACTAGTTCTCGATCAACTGTCTAGGGGCGTTTTGACTCGTCCCCAGAGGATTTTCCTTTGGTCAGCTAGCAAGAAAAAGCGTGGAGCAACAGCGTTTCAACCCGTTGTGAAACAACCTTGTTAGAATCCCTTCGGCTTTAGCCAAGGGAGAAGTCAACATACATTGTTCACCAAGGGCAAAAAATTCCCGACTCAAGCCATATTCTTGAATATCTTACTTCACATTTTTCTTTGACTCTCGATAATAATTTATATGAAATCCGATTAATTAATTAACGCAAGTATTGGTTTTCGGCCACCAATGGAAACAAGTCAATCCACTAATGAATGCGGGCTGTTTCATTAACACTTTTAAAC
>JBCDDV010000644.1:0-2831 GCA_039180145.1 Cyanobacteria bacterium P01_G01_bin.49
AATGCTTTTAAAGTTATTGCCAAAACTTTGAGCTACTAGCCAATACATAAACACAATCATAATCGTCAGAACCGTATCCCAAAGACCCCAGAGAGAAAAGACTCCCCAGTTCATAGGCGCAACATTAGGAACGCTGACGAGAAACTTACGAGTAGCGGGCATAACGAGCGCAAAATAACGGAAAACTTCTGAAGCATTAACCCAAATACTTACAATTAAAGTAACGATGATGAACTTTCTGAAGTTAAATTCGCTATTCATTTATGCCCCTTAGTATCTAATTCATTAGTACTTATTCAAAGTAGCGTAGGATTTAAAGATTTAGATTAGGCATGGACTAAATAAACATTAAGACAACATCTTTTGAAGATATTGTTTTTTTGTATTGGAATTGACTCGTAAATTAGGTGCTAATGGCATTTGTAAATGTCAATCTGTTGCCAAAGGGATCGATGATGGACATATCGAGACTACCCCATGACATTTTCTTAACTTCAGGACGGGAGTTTTGATAATTTTTAGCTAGAAGTTCTTGTTGAAAGGATTTTAATTCATCGGTTTGAATCCGCATGGCACTTCCAGGACAACAATCCCCATGATGCTCGGTTAAATGAATCGTGCAATCTCCCTTAGATATTTGCATATATAGTGGCAATTCTGGTTCAAAACGATGTTCCCAATCGACATTAAAACCAAGAAAGTCAACATAAAATTTCTTGGCTTTATGCTCGTCAAATATTCTCAGAATAGGAGTTGTGTTTTGGAATACCATAGGTGGTTTTTTAACTGCCTTAATTGAACGAATGGTGACTAATTTAGGGATCGAAAGCATCGCTAAAAGCTTCTTTGACTCCTTTAGTCGATGAAGGAAGGTTCTCTGCCCAACTATCCTCTTTCTCAATAGCCCAAGCTATCTCTCCGCCTTTTCTCGTTCCTGCTCTGGTAAAGACAAAGCCCGCATCGCTAAATTCTTGTCCGTAGCCAGCGATGGTTTTGGGGGATAACCCTAGTAACTTTGCTAGTTCTGATGTAGAAAGCAGCCAGCCATTCTGATGGGCTTCTTCCAGGTCGCGCAGATAGGCTAAAGGACTTTTATTGTTGGGGATTAATTTTTGAACCACAGTTTCAATTACTCCCACTAATGCCGAAGCATTAAGAGCAATGGTTGGTTCTCTCAAGGGGGTGGTTTCGGTTACTGGATCGACTTGTACAGCATTACTGGTGGTAGTAACGATTTGGTTGTTTGAGGCTGGTTTCTCGTCCTTCATGGATATGTCCAGGACTGTCCTGGAAGAAACTGCACCTTATTAATACACTGGATCGCTTTGATGACAATAGTTCAAAGATTAGAAGATTTAATCTTACTAAATTAGATAATCCACAATGACAATTAAGTGTTTATACTCAGGAGTAAAAATACTTATCTGCCTAAGATTGAGTTAGTCATATAAAAAGTTTACTTTAAACCTTTAATTAAAATGTCTTCAACTGCCAATCGGTCTGCCAAAACCATTTGGGCAATCGAGCATTCTGACGATAATATCTGGCTTCTGGAGTTACTTTTAGAGAAATGGGGATACGATACGGTTAGAATCAAAGATAAGGAAATTTTAGAGGACAGGATTAATTCTCAAGTAGACTTACCAAACTTGATTATTATTAGTATCGCTCCCTTACAGAAAAATGTTTTACAATTAATCGCTCGTTTTCGCCAAGAACCAAAATTAAAAGACATTCCACAACTCTGCTTGTGTCCCACAGGAGAGTTATGTGAGTTTCAGGTTATGGCAGCAGGAGCTAATGATGTGCTGAATAAGCCTTTTGAGCTTGAAGAGTTACACTGTCGTCTGCAAAGACTCTGGGGAGAAGAAGTAAACTTTCAGCAATCGAGATCCAAGCAGGAGATGACTTTATTAGTCTCCGAAACCGAGTCAAGTTCATTGGTTCAACAACAAAAATATTGGTCGAAGATATTTCAACAACATCCAGAATCTAATGTTTGGCAGATGTTAAGCGAGGACGGGTATGAAGTGTTTGAAAAGTTCGCGACTTAGAATCGTATTTTTCCAGACTCAGCCATAAACTTAAATTCATTATGGCTGTACGCTCGCTATCCTTCTCAATAGACTAATCAATCTTGAACTAATTTCTGCAAATTGTTTAATCCCTTTTCGTAATCTTTACCAACCATAGAGTCCATAAAAAATCCCAGATAAGCACCAAACGGTTTCATATAGATGGGAACGCCTTGACGCATATCTGTATCTAAAGACCAGATGACCTCTGTTGCCTCATTCTCTGCAATTAGATCGAAACTAGCATCAGCCATTCCCTGCTTGCCAAAATCCAAATGAGTCTTAATATGAGTTGGTTTATCTGCGGTAATAAATTCCTGCGAACCTCGACCTACATGGGGGTCATCACTAGACCAGAACATTTTTTGCTTTAATCCACGACCAACAATTTTAAAATCGGCATTGGGGTCAATTTTTGCCCAAGGCGACCATTTGTTCCACTGTTTAAAATTAGCAATTAAAGGATAGATTTTTTGCGGTCGAGAATTAATGGTAATTTTTCTTTCGACATGAACTTGACTGGGTAGAATTAAACCGACAACAACGATCGCTACAAATAAACTAGCCAAGATACTAAAAGCTTTTCTTAACCAAGACATAATTTCATAATTCAAGAGAAATTTTCACATCCAGTATAGAAACAGATTTTTGCTAATCAATTAAATTTATCTTAAATCTTGCCAAAAAGATTGTTTCTAAAAGAGCGATATTGAGGGTGACAGGATATCACAAATATTTATTTCGTATTTATTGAAG
>JBCDDV010000645.1:0-2828 GCA_039180145.1 Cyanobacteria bacterium P01_G01_bin.49
ATTGCCTCCTTGTTTCGATGCATGATATCCAGGCCAACGATATAAAATCTTGTTTCGTTTTTGTTGGTGATCTTAATGTTCATCATCAGAACTGGCTGGTTTCTGTTAGTAGAACTAATAGTGCAGGTGAAGCTGCATATGACTTCTCTAATCTTTCAGGTTGCAATCAACTTATTGACGTGGCAACCCACATCAGTGGAAACTGCCTTGATTTGCTTTTAACTGATGTGCCTGCTGTTGTTCAGCATCTCGTCAAGCCCCCATTGGGTACTTCTGATCATTGTCAGGTTACATTCAATTTGAAGTTGGCTTTTGCTGTGCCTGATGTCAGGTTCTCTCGTAAAGTTTACTTGAAGAGTAGGGCTAATTGGGATTCTATTGTTGATGGGGTTGCTTCGATCAGATGGACTGATATTTATCGGTCATCTGATTCGGTGGCTTTGCTCAACTCTAGGTTCACTGAAATCATTGACAGATTAGTTCCTCATAAGATTCTTCATACCCGAATAAGAGATAAGGCTTGGTTTAATGTTCATTGCAGGCGGGCTCATGATGATAAACAGAGGGCCTATCGTCAATGGTCTAGGGACAGATCTAGAGCAAATTGGGATTTCTATACTCAACTTCGTTGCCATGCAGCTGAAGTTTATGCTAATGCTCAGGAAGAGTATTTTAACCATTTGCGTATGACTTTGGGTAATACCAGACAGCCACATAAATGGTGGTCAACTTTAAAGAGTTCCCTTTTTGGCATGGATTCCTCTCTGCCTCCGCTTCGGGGGACTGATGGTGATCTTGAATTTGACCCTCGTCGTAAGGCTCAGATCTTGTCCTCTGCTTTTGTGAGCAAGCAGAGTAACTGGTCTCCTTGTTTACCTGCCACTTGTCATCCTGAACCTAAAGTTACTGCTTTGGCTTTCAGATCATCTGATGTATATAAATATCTCATTGATCTGGATGCTCATGGGGGTATTGATTCCAATGGTATATTCCCGCTTTTTTTAAAGAAATTAGCTAAACCTCTAGCTCCCAAATTGACGAAGCTGTTCAGAGTTCTCCTTTCGTCCGGAAGTTTTCCTCATGTCTGGCGTTCTGCTAACATTATCCCTATTCCTAAGGGGAACTCTTGTTCACAGTATCCTATGGATTATCGTCCTATTTCTATCACACCAGTCTTATCTAAAATATATGAGAAACTGCTATCGAGGAAGCTTTCGAGGTTTGTGGAGGTCTCCAATTTGTTGCCCAACACACAGTTTGGTTTCCGTACAGGTTTGGGGACAACTGATGCATTGCTCACTCTGGTTCACGATCTCCAATCTGGCCTTGACTCTCGTTCTGAGGCTAGGGTTTTGTCGTTGGATTTCAGTTCTGCTTTTGACCTGGTTAGTCATAGAGCCTTGTTGTATAAGATTGAGTCTATTGGTGTGGGTGGCAAGGTTCTGGATGTCCTTTCCGAATTTTTAGCGGATCGCCGGCAGTGTGTGTCAGTGGACGGACAATTGAGTGAATCTGTTCCAGTTGTCTCGGGTGTTCCTCAGGGTAGTGTACTTGGGCCACTACTTTTTATCCTCTACACAGCTGACATGTGGAGGGACATTGAAAATAAGCTGGTCTCCTATGCCGACGATACAACTCTTTATTCTTTGATTAATTCTCCTAGAGATCGTGTCATGGTGGCTGATTCACTTAATCGTGATCTCCATAGAATAAGTGGCTGGTGCGAGCGTTGGGGAATGAAGTTGAATCCTTCTAAGACGCAAAGTATCATTGTTAGTAGATCTAGAACTGTCAACCCACCACACCCATTACTAACTGTATGTGGTCAAAGTATTCCGGTGTGTTCTTCGCTTAGGCTCCTTGGTGTTACGGTTGATAATAAACTTACTTTTGAATGTCATATCCGAAAACTGGTCTCCTCAATTGCTCAGAGGGGTGGTATTCTTCGCAAGTGCTATAAGACGTTTAGGGACTATGATATTGTTCTTAAATCTTTTTATGCATTTGTCCTTCCTTCTTTTGAATATTATTCGCCAGTTTGGATGTCTGCGGCACCTTGTCATCTCAGGTTACTTGAGAGGACACTTAATAGCCTGCGTTTTATTGTCCCAAACCTGGAAATTAATCTGGATAAACGCAGAGAAATTGCTGGGTTGTCTCTCCTTTTCAAGATAATGAGAAATGAAAATCATCCTATGTATGTCAGACTTCCTGATCCATATGTACCAGGACGTTCGACTAGGCTTTCTCGCTCTCTGAATGATTTTGCCTTAAAGTCAATTCGTTTTAGTACTAATCAATTTTCACGTTGTTTCTTGCCACACTTTTGCAGTTCTTGGAGTGTACTTCCCAATTCCGTTGTTGATGTTAATGATGGGAATACGTTCAAGTCTGCACTTAAGCGGTATATCAATAGTGACTGTTGATTGGTATTCTGCTCCTCTTGTTTTGTTTAGGGATATTGAGGTTCTCTGAATGGTCCTTTTTTTGACTAATTTTTGAGACTCTTAACTTTAAGATCTGATTTGCCTATATTGTACTCACATTTGTCATGTTGTTGACAACTTGATGAGTACTGAGTTGGTGCATAAATGATTTTAATGTTTTAACTTATTTTTTAATATTAATAATCCTTCGTTTTTCTTCCTTTTGTCCTCCTGTTTCCTCCTTTCCTTCGCTGGCTCTTTTCCAGGGCCACTTCCTTCTCATCCTCTTCCTGGTTTTCTTTCTTTCTTTGGGCATTTGGGTACGTTGGGCCTTTTGGTTATAGTCTCCGGACCTTCCTATTCGTGCTCTCTTTGCTCTTGCTTATTAGAGGGGGGGGGGGG
>JBCDDV010000646.1:0-2827 GCA_039180145.1 Cyanobacteria bacterium P01_G01_bin.49
ATTCAAAATCATAGGAATATTTATATCTTTTGAATAATTTTTGAGGACTAAATAATGAATCAAACCTTGGCAAAAAGCAGAGATTTATTACAAAGTTGGCTATCGCAACAACTTGAACAAGATAGCTGGCATTGGCTCAATCAAAAAAGGCAAGAAATTGCCAAAGGTGCCTCTCCAAGAGTATTTTTTCTG
The DNA here is from genome assembly GCA_039180145.1 of Cyanobacteria bacterium P01_G01_bin.49. Classification (GTDB taxonomy): domain Bacteria; phylum Cyanobacteriota; class Cyanobacteriia; order Cyanobacteriales; family Microcystaceae; genus JBCDDV01. The sequence continues at coordinate 193 of JBCDDV010000646.1, forward strand.
ACCTTTAGTTCTGTTTCTCGCTATGTCGGCAAGCAAGACTTAACTCTTGTCCCTAAAGATTGGCAAAACATTGCAAAAGTTCGTCCTGGATGGTTTCCTGGTCATTGGAGCGTCGCCCAAGCTGCTCGTAGTCTTTTAGTCCTCTCTCTTCCTCATGATAACTCCCAAGACTATATCCAAACAGTCGAGCAAGTCTTTACCACTGCTGACATCGAAGAATTAGTTGCCCTTTATCAAACTTTACCCCTTCTACCCTATCCTCAAGCGTTTTGCCTTCGAGCAGCAGAGGGAGTGCGTTCTAATATGGTTGCTGTTTTTAACAGCGTAGCTTTGCGTAATCCATATCCAGCCGAGTATTTCGACGATCTTGCCTGGAATCAAATGGTATTAAAAGCTCTTTTCGTAGATAGTCCTCTTGCTCTGATTCATGGTTTAGATAACAGAGTTAATCCCCAGCTAATACAAATGCTAGTGGATTATGCTCATGAACGTTTAGCGGCGCAACGTTCTGTCTCTCCTGAATTATGGCGGTTAGTAAAGCAGTCTGGTAACGCTACTGTGGTGGCCAATTTGGAAAGGGTTTTAGCTCATGCTGAATCTTAGGAAAATATTGTCAATCTAACTTACCTCTTTTATTCTATTATTGAAAAAAATTGTCATTAATCATGAATAGCGAATCTATGATGTTTATTGATCCTCATATCCATATGTCCTCTCGCACAACTGATGACTATCAGGCAATGAGAGATGCAGGCATTGTTGCAGTGATTGAACCTGCTTTTTGGTTAGGACAGCCTCGTACTAGCGTCGGTTCTTTTCAAGACTACTTTAATAGCTTAGTCGGTTGGGAACGATTTCGCGCTGGACAATTTGGCATTCGCCATTACTGCACTATTGGTTTAAACTCTAAAGAAGCCAATAACGAAGCCTTAGCCGAAGCCGTGATGGAATTGTTGCCTCTCTATATCTGTAAAGAGGGTGTCGTAGCGATCGGGGAAATTGGCTATGATGACATGACCCCTGCTGAAGACAAGTATTTTCGAGCGCAACTAGAATTAGCGAGAGAAACAGAAATGTTGGTGTTGATCCATACGCCTCACCGCAATAAAAAAGCAGGCACAAGTCGCAGTATGGATGTTTGCCTAGAACACGGCTTGAAGCCTTCTCAAGTTATCGTTGACCACAATAACGAAGAAACTGTCAAAGAGGTGCTGGACCGGGGTTTTTGGGCAGCATTTACCATTTATCCTCACACCAAGATGGGTAATGCTCGCATGGTAGAAGTTGTCCGTCAATACGGATGCGATCGCATTATTGTTGATAGTAGTGCTGATTGGGGAGTCAGTGATCCCTTAGCGGTACCGAAAACAGCGCAACTCATGGTAGAACGAGGCATTCCTCAAGCCCATATCCAAGCCGTTTGTTATGAAAATGCTCTAGCTGCTTACAGTCAAAGTGGTCAAATGAATGAGCAAGATTGGCTTAACCCAACCCCGGTAGACCAACGCCAGCTATTTGACGGGAACTCAGTTTTACGGGGACAAACTCCTTTGGTGGAAACAGAAAAACCCCGTGATCCTGTTCTCATTGAGTAAGACATTTTTCTTTAGCAACTTTCTCCCTTGATCTTTTAGATGAATGAAACCCATACAACTGCCAATTTCGACCCTAAAATCTGAAGTTCCTAACCAGATTTTGGCTTATCTACAACTGATGCGTCCTGCTAATATTGTGACGGCATGGGCAGACATTTTAGCAGGATTAGCAATTGCTGGGACTTTATTTGAGGATTTTACGACTTTAACCTGGTTAATCCTTGCCACAACAGGACTTTACGGCGGCGGCATTGTTTTTAATGATGTTTTCGATGCCAAACTTGATGCGGTAGAACGCCCAGAACGCCCTATTCCGAGCGCACGTGCTTCTTTTAAAGCGGCTATCATCCTCGGTGTTTTCCTATTGTTCTTGGGCATTTTAGCAGCAACCCAAGTATCTTTTTTAAGTGCGATTCTTGCCGTTTTTGTAGCGGTTTCAGCACTGGTTTATGATGCTTGGAGTAAGCATCACCCCGTAATTGGCCCCCTTAATATGGGAATATGTCGCGGTGGTAACTTACTGCTGGGAATGAGTGCTGTTGCCTCTACTGTCACAGAACAATGGTATCTCGCTTTGATTCCCATCGTTTATATTGCTGCGGTGACTACCATCAGTCGAGGAGAAGTGGCAGGGGGGAAACAGGAAACAGGAATTTTAGCATTAGGGTTACTTGCAGTTGTTTTGGGTAGTTTATTAGTCTTAGACTTGACTCCCGATTATAGGCTTCTAGCGATGCTGCCTTTTTGGGTATTTTTTGCTGCCAGGATTTTACCACCTTGGACACAAGCGATGAAAACTCCCGATCCCAACAACATTCGTCAAGCAGTCAAAATCGGTGTTCTTTCTCTAATTGTCTTAAATGCGACGATGGGTGCAGGATTTGCGGGAGGAATTGCAGGACTATTAATTTTAGCGTTACTGCCTCTTTCTAAAGGACTTGCACAATTATTTACAGTCACTTAAGGTTTTTATTTGCACAAAAAAACGATAATTGTCGATATTTTTGGTGATACCGCTAATTCGCGAAATTTTGATTTTA
>JBCDDV010000647.1:0-2826 GCA_039180145.1 Cyanobacteria bacterium P01_G01_bin.49
CATAAATGATTAATTCAAGAGAACAAAATTAAAGCATATTTGTGTTTTTTTTAAGCATAAAGTATGAAAAACTATGATTAAATTAGAATTATCTTGGTAATTATCTGATAGCAAAAAAAGTCTAATAATATCCGTAATCTCTCTGAGAGAAGATGAGGTAGGATATCAACTAATATTACTTGGTTAAGCAAAAATTATCAGTGAAGACTGCAAAGGAGTTTCAGAGCAGGAGCGGGGGAGAAAACTGAAAAACCCTCTCTTCGGCGAAGATCTTTCTTTTCCTCTGTTTGCCTCACTAAAAAGTGAAAATTCTTAACCAAGTGGTATTAGGATATCAGCAAATATCGTGTGAATAAATTTCACTCATTAATTATGACTATTCTGAGAAATTTACCATTCTCAACGGTAGCTAGCGTAGGCCTGATAATGCTGCTGGGTACTAGTGCTGAGGCATTTAGTTTTGTTGAAATTGCCAACACCCAAACATCTGACTTCACCAATCTTAATGATGCTGCTTATTCCATCAATGATTTAGGTTCAGTTGTCTTTACTGCGGAACTTGCTGGTCAAAATGGGATCTTTCTTGGTGATGGTGAAACCGTTGGAACCCTTGTCGATCCCAGTGAAGGATTTACTGACTTTTCATTTGTCGATATCAACAGTGCAGGAAATGCTGTTTTTAATGCAGATGGCAATACAGGTATTTTTAGCGTTGAAGGTGGTGCAATTAATCCTGTGGTCACTGTGCCTAGCTCTCTGGGACTAATTGGATTTACGGCAGAAGGATTTTCTTCCCCTCTTATTAATGAAGCGGGTACGATAGTCTTTGAAGCCAACAACGGGGAGGAAGATCAACAGGGTCTTTACCTAGTGGAAGAGGACGTTATCAATACGATTGCTGATTCCCCTGATTTTGATATCTTTCGGTTTTCCCTCAATAACAATGGGGAAGTCGCTTTCTTTGCTATTTCAGATCAAGCACCAGATGGCGATGCTGTATTCATCAGTGATAATGGAGGGTTTCCTGTGCCTTTACCTGACCTCTTGGGATTTGGGACTATTGAAGGGCCAACCCTTAATGACAATGGTACAGTAGCTTTTGACGTTTTATTGGATGACCCAGACCCAGAAATTTCGCTTCAAGGCATTTTTACTCAGAACGGCGAAGACCTACAGTTAGTGGTTGATAATAGCGGTGATTTCTCCAGTTTTCAGAGACCTGCAATTAACAATCAAGGAACTATCGTGTTTAGTGCAGGTCTAGATGCTGGTTCAGGAGGCATATTTGCTGGGCCAGATCCAGTAGCTGATCGGGTTATTGGTATAGGGGATACGCTTTTTGGCTCAACCGTTACAGGCGTTAGCTTCACTCAACAAACTGGTTTAAATAATCAAGGACAAATTGCTTTCACAGCTTCATTTGCTGATGGATCTAGCGGTATTTTTCGGGCAGATCCAGATGAGTTTCAATCAGTTCCTGAGCCAGTGTCCGGGGTGGGTTTATTGGTAATTGGTGCTGTTGGTGTCGCTTCTCGACTTGTTAAGAAGAAACGCTAGCCTGTTATTATCCACCAATTTGAGACATGGTGCGCTGATAAATTCCCTGACCAGTTCCTGAGTTTCTTTCTTTATAGTTAATTTCAGGCTTAATTGCTAATAATTGAGCCACTTTTTTTTGAATTTCTATTGTATTTGTTCCTTTTCTTAAAAGTGTTTTTAAATCAATTTGTCCCGTTTCATTTAATAAACAAGGACGCAAAAAGCCATCAGCAGAAAGACGCATTCGATTACAGCGATCGCAAAAACATTCAGACATCTGACTAATAAATCCTAATGTTCCTTTAGCCCCTGGTATTTGAAAGACATCTGCGGGGCCATTCCCTTTAATATTACTGTCAACTAAACCCCATTTCTGACGTATTTTCTGCCGAATTTCTTCAGAAGGAACCCAAGCACGATCGCTGAATAATTCTGCATTACCAATCGGCATAAATTCAATAAAACGAATATGCCAATTTCGCTCTATACTTAATGCTGCCAAGTCTTCTATCTCTCTCTCGTTGACTCCTGGAATGACAACAACATTCAATTTTAAAGGATCAAAACCTACTTGATAAGCTGTTTGAATACCTTCCCAAGTTTGTTGCCAAAGATGGCTTTTATCGTAGCCAACAATTGTACCGAATATCTCCGGATCTAAAGAGTCCAAACTAATATTAATACGCTTTAGTCCTGCTTTATATAAATCTTCTGCCAACGATGAAAGCAGAAATCCATTAGTTGTCATTGATAAATCTTCTGTTGCGGGTAAAGAAGCAATATCTTGGACTAAATCGACGACTCCCGGACGTAACAAAGGTTCTCCTCCTGTGAGGCGAAATTTTGCAAATCCCAAAGGAATAAATACTGTTTTTAACAGGGTAATAATCTCTTGATGGGTGAGTAATTCCTGACGCAAAATATAGTCTAATTCGGTTTCTTGCGGCATACAATATTGACACCGAAAATTACAACGATCAATGAGACTAATACGAAGATAGTCAACTCGGTTCATATTTCAAGGTAAATTGCAATTTGAGTCTATTTCTAGGATAACAATTTTTTATAGAACTGGGAAATTTGACATGATTTAGTGCTATTTTTAATCAATAAGATAATTGACTCATCTTTAGGTATTTATTGAACTTTCGCCTTACAGATCATAGTTTAATCAGTATTTATTATTGTAATTTTTGATAAATTCAGAGAAAATACTGTGTCATAAATTTTTTGAATCAGATTCAGACAAATTGTTAATCTTACGCCATGAAGAAAAACTCATTTAGG
>JBCDDV010000648.1:0-2822 GCA_039180145.1 Cyanobacteria bacterium P01_G01_bin.49
AAGTTTACACCAAATTCTGTTAATTGATAAGTTATGAGTGACTCAGGGAATTAGTTTTCCCTGATACATCACGAATAGCCAAGGTTGTCAAAGCGACCAAAGTTCCCAATAAAGTCGCTCCAACGGTATGATGGGTTATGGTTAAGGGTTCAACTTGTAAGTGTAAGTAGAAAGTCGCAACCCCCAAGAGGATTTGTAAAACAACCACACCACCGGCTAGCCAAGCAAGTTTTTTTAGAGAGGGATGAAGGGTAGGAGTACGCCAGGCTATAAAGACAACAGTCAAGGTAGCTATGGTGGCAGGAAACACGCCAATAATATGGCTGTTCATCACAGTACAGAGTTGAGAACCGCCAAAACATTGATGTAATGCCCAACGAGAACCCACTAATGCTCCTAGTAAGCACTGTATATAAACTAAAATAGCTGCGACCATACCTACCCAAGGCAATTTCCCGGCAGTGGCAGTTCCTTGATAGGGTGTTAGACACAAGGCAATGACCACCAAGGTAACAAAAAAGAGTAAGGCTGTCCCCAAATGAGCGGTGACGATATCAAACCGTAGCATCTGAGTCACCGTTAGTCCCCCTAATACTCCTTGGAACAAAATTAAGCTTAATGCCCCTAAAGCAGCCCAGGGAAGCCATTTAGGGAGTTCTTTGCGAAACCACCAAGAAAGTCCAACTAAGGCGAGGGTGCTTAACCCGATCAGAGAAGCATCGAGGCGGTGGAACCACTCTAAGAAGACTTGTAGGTTCATCTGTTGAGTGGGAACTAACTGACCGTAACATAGCGGCCAGTCTGGACAAGCCAGTCCTGCGTTCATCACTCTAGTGGCACTGCCTACTGCCATTAATAAGAGGGTAGCAATGGCAATTTTCCAGACTAAAAAACCCATCCATTTTTGGATTTGAGGGTAATCAGGTGAAGTGGTTATTTTTCCTTGAAGAACGGATTCTGTCATAGCATCCTATTACTTTATTAAACACATTTTGCAATTAACGATGTGCTGACTTTTGCGACAAAATTTTATTGCCTTAAAGCGTATCTATTTCAGATTCTACTTAAGAGTTTATTCTTTGTGCATTAATTCTGAGGAAGTTTTACTAATCTTTTAGATTCAGGCAATAACTACTTAACATCATTTTCTACTATGACATTGAAATTTAATTAACTCTTAAGGAAGCTAATTAGACTCTTTAGTTTATCTAAAATTAAAGTGTATAATTTTTGACCAATTTACTAGCACTATCCAAAATTTTTAGGAGGAAATATAAGCTACATTCCTTAACGTTTGTCATAAATGAGGGAGAGGGAGTGTTAGAAAATAAGAGTTAACCTGGCTTGATTGTGTTTGATTTAACCTGAGTTCGATATAAGGCAATTAGTGGACAACTTGTCAAAACTAGAAGTCTCAAACCCTTATTCTTTCGTGGAAAAAGCGATGTCAGAACTGGGAGGGAACCTCCTAGATTATCTGACATCAAGAAATCCCAACTCCTAACACCGAACTTCTAACACCGAACTCAGGTTGATTTAAGCGAATTTTAGCAAGTACCAGACGAATTACAATTTTTGAAAAGCCAAGTTAATTTACTAAAAATTGATAGCTTTTTGTTTCATATAAAAACTCAGGATTCCCAAAAAGCTCAGTCCCATAATACCGGCCAGAGGATTGTTATCAATTCCCGTAATCAAGGGAGAAACTTGATTAGTATAACTGACAAGTTGGCCGACATTAATAATATAGTATCCCCAGACCAATCCCCCCTGCAAACCAATACAGATACCTAATCGATTGGAATGTCCCCATTTTGCCCAAACCAAGGTTAATCCTAATAAAATCAAGGCAGGAAACTGAGGAAATGTCCTAATAATTTCTTCTATCGGTTTTAAAAAGTGCAAAATAGCAAAAATAACGGCATTTGATAAAAGAGAAATTTTTGGAAAATAATCCCGTTTTAATTCTTCTAATAACCAACCTCTAAAAAATAATTCTTCGGCTAACCCAATACCTAATGCACTTAATAAGCCTTCAAAAATAATCTTCACGAAGCTTTCTGATGGTTGGACAAAACTTACCCATCCTAAAGCTCCTTCTAGCAAAAACAAACTAAATGTAAATAATAATCCAATACTTAATCCATTGATGAGATTAATTCCATTTTTTCTGGTAAGAACTAATCCATACACTTGCCACCAATTCGATATTTTATAAACAGCTTTATTCCAAATAAATAATAAGCCAATAAACTCAAGATAAAGTGTTCCCATTGTCGCAATTGTTGTTAAATTAGGGTCACTCTTGAGCAATAAATAGAGAGGAATTGAAATTGGTAGCCATAATAGTAGCAGAAAAATAATAAAAATTCCCAGCCTCAAAGGTGCTGGGTAATTACCAATAATTGTTAAATTAATTTTCAAGGATTCAAATGGTAGATAATTATTAATTAGTCACTGTCATTTTCAGGGAATGACAAGAGAGACTTTTTATAAGTCGCGAAGTAAAAAGTAATTAGAGAAAACCGATATATTGCTCTCTCCTTCTGATTCTTAACCAATCCATTTACTCACTATTTCCTTACTCATCGGGTTCAATGGTGCTGGTCAACCCATGATTTTTGAGGGTTTCACAATAAAACTCTGCAGGTTCCAAGGCACAAGTAATTACCAAAGCCGTTCCATTACTATGAGCTTCCATCATAATATCAACAGCCTGGGGTTGAGTCATTCCCGATACCGTTTGCATTAAAGTTTGAACCACATATTCCATCGAATTGAAATCATCATTATGTAGCAAAACCCGATAACGGGGGGCCGGT
>JBCDDV010000649.1:0-2817 GCA_039180145.1 Cyanobacteria bacterium P01_G01_bin.49
AAAAAATGCGATATCTAACACTTAAAATACTCAACTCTCAGTTACCTACTGGCTTGTTCAATCATCAAATCTTTTTCAAAATATAAATAATAAAGGTCGGAACGCGGAGTTCATCTTCAAGATCTGGGTAATCTTTTAGCTGTTTACCGCTTACCGTTGGTTCTACAATTCCTTCAATGGTAAATCCAGTAGTCAGAAAGCTAGATATATAGGTAGATAGGGTTCGATGAAAATTAGTAAACTCACTACCCATCATTTTCCAAGTGCGATCGCCTTCGTCAAAGTAGCGATCTAGAATAACGTGTTCTTTTTTCCCGCTATTGCTTTTGTGCCAGGCACCAACGGCAGATCTCATCGGATGCAGATTTGCCACAATGAAACGTCCTGCTTTTTTGAGAATTCGATGTACTTCCCGATTATTACTATGTAAATTCGGCACATCACACTGATTCAGGTAAGAAACAGCTAGGTCGAACATTTCGTTTTCCATAAAACTTATGTCTTGTACATCAGCAACACGATACTCATCAGTCTCGGACTGTAATTTTCTTGCAGCTTCGATCATTGGTTCGCATAAATCGATACCCAGAACGTAATTTGCACCCCGTGCAGCAAGTATTCTACAGAAACGTCCTTCGCCACATCCACAATCTATAATTTTTTTACCCGTTACGTCTCCACAAGCTATCAGCATTGGTTGATCCAACAAACCATTACGATTAGAATTTTTCCCTTTCCTCGCTTCTGTGATCCAAGCTTGGGATAAATTGATCCATTCTTGATTGAGATCTTTTTGCTTCATAACAAAGTGAGTATCCTTGTTTTCGACAATCGTATTTCTTTTAATTCATCCCTCAGTTCAGCAACGTCAATTGTTCTTTAACTATAGTAGCAATTTTTTTTGCTGCCCCTGGTTGACCCCTTACTTGTAATAAACGAGTGCGAATTTGCTCAAGCTTAACGGGGTTTTCTAACCAATCTAAGACCAATTTAGCAACATTATCAGCCTGTAATTCTCCTACTAATTCTGGAACAATTTCTTCTTTCGCCCAAAGATTTGGCCAAGCAAATAAGCGGCCTTGTTTGACAATTCTTGCGTTAATTAATTTGGCAAAGTAACTGCCCAAGATCGGTAAATTGGCTAAAATCCCAGGAATTCCATCCCAAGTTCGCATCGCATCTAATTGTTGAGTGGGTAATAGGACAATCATCGGAATGCCTAACGCGCCTAATTCTGCTGTATTTGCTCCTACCGTTGTTAAAGCCAAAGAACATTGACGAAGATAGTCATGGGCAGGAAATTGAGTAATTAGCTCAACTTTTAACCCTTGGGCCGTTTGTAGGACGGGAGGTTGATCTCTTGGAGAAGAAGGCAATATTAACTCAGCACTAACGCCCCCAAATTGATTGACAAATGGGTTGTTTTGGGGATTGGCAAAACGAGCTAGCGTATTAACATCAAGGGTTGGGGCAACAGGAAGAAGAAAACGGGTTTGGGGTTTTTGATTAAAAATAGATTGGGCGATCGCCAAACATAATGGTACCCCTTGGGTAAGTTTGCCTGGTTTTGAGCCTGGTAAGATACCAATGATAGGACACTCAGAGACATCAAATAAATTTACGGGGGTCAGATCCGCCATTAAATCCCCAACAACGGTCAATTTATGTCTTTGTGATTGGGGAATGGGGTCAATTACACTCTGATTCATTACGCCGAAATGATTAATCCAACGATACCAGCGTGCTTCCCATTCAGCATAGATAATGGCACGATAACCCAAGCGTTTCCCTAAGATCAATGGATAAAATTGATCACCACCTAAAAATAAGACAATCCCTTGTTCTCTCCAGTCCCAATTATCGGCAGTTTTTCCCCAAAGAAGAAACCGAAAAAAATGTTCACTCGACTGCACTCTATCTACTTCAGAATAACGGCAAGCGATTACAGATTCTTGTCCGGTTCCGTGAGGACAAGGTGATAACATCACAGAAATTCTTACCTTTGAGCGATCATTTCCGAGAACCTCTCGTAACGCTTTGACCACTGGACGAACCCAAGTGGTAATTTCTCCTGGCCCATTAGATAAGATGAGGATGTCAATGGGTTTGTCCATATTTGGTTAAGATTGGGGATGAACAACGTCTAACTGTCCTTGGTGAATTTTCCAGCAACGATCAGCGATCGTTAATAATTCATCGGGATCGTGGGAAACAATTAATAATGTCCAGTGTTGTTTCAATTTTTCTAAAAGTTTAGCCAATTGGAGACGCATCGACCAATCTAATCCTGCTGTCGGTTCATCTAGTAATAATAAGTTTGGTTGACGGATTAATTGTACAGCTAAAGCTAAACGTCTTTGTTGTCCACCACTTAACGCATGGGGCGATGTATCAAGAGGAATATCTTGTAAACCAACTTCTACTAAGGCACTTTTAATCCTTTCTGTGGTTATTTCTGGATGACCTAGGCGTAATTCTTCTAAGATATTACTGCCACAAAAATGTCGTTCGGGGAACTGAAAGACTAATCCACCGAGTTGCTGTAACTCGATAGACGTAAGTTGTTGATCGCGCCAAAAAATGTTGCCTTTGGTTTGTTCTGCTAACCCGGCTAAAATTTCTAATAAAGTGGTTTTTCCTGAACCGCTAGGGCCAACAACTAAGCCTAATTCTTGGGAACCTAATTCTAATGTTGTTCCCTTTAAAATAGGATTTGGGGTTGCCGGAGGATGATACATTACATCTTTGAGATAAAGCATTAACTATTGCTTAAACAACATTTTTTTTTGATATTTAAACTTCTTTTAGCTCTAAAGC
>JBCDDV010000650.1:0-2815 GCA_039180145.1 Cyanobacteria bacterium P01_G01_bin.49
CCAATTTTACCGAAAAGCTCAGGTTTCTGGTTATTGAATGTAACCAAAACTTGCCCTGAATCACTGGCTTGAATTGTAAGATATTGATGAGCTTCCCATATCTTTTGGGTTTCTTTGGGCATTATTCCTTCAAACTCTGTTTTGCCATCAACTATCACTGCGATTTGAGATTTTCCCTTAGTATAGAGTTTAACTGTTATCGGTTTTGTGACTGGTGAAGCGGTTTCAGATTTAACTTGAGACGGGTTGGAAAATTCCTTAACTGTTTCTTCCAAAGCGGCTCGTTTTAGGGTATTAGAAATACTTTGCACCGAAACAATGATAATAACAATATAAATAAAATAAAAATGAATAGAACGAAATTGTAGGATTGGTATTCCAATGGGAAATCGAGAAGATTTTGAAAAGCTCAGCTTCATATCATCAGGATAGCTGTCGGCTAACTTCTTACCATTTAATCCGACAAAATTAGCAAATTGTTTAATCAATCCTTTCGTATAAATGGCCTCTGGTAAATCCTCAATTTTTCCTTTTTCAATTGATGCTAGTAATCCAATTGGAATACGAGTTTCCGTAGAAACTTTTTTAAGGGATAATTGTTGTTTTTGTCGTACCTCATAAAGTTCTTGACCAATATTCTCTAGGATTTCTCGTTGAGTTTGTCTTGGGTCAAAAGAAGGTTTTTGACCTCTTGGCAATTTGGCTAATAGCCGAATGAGAAGCTTGATATAATTGGGTTTTTTAGGAGGTTTTTGAGGAGGTAATATTTCGTGTTTGTCCGACTCATGATCCTTTCGAGAACCATTGGTTGCCAACTTAGCTAATAACCGTCGCCACTCTATCTTATCCACAGCAAAAGAAGACTCAGACTTTGTCGAGTGATGGGATTTGCGGTGAGAAGAATTGAACGGTTGTTTCCTAGACATATTGATTGAATCAGCTTCTCTGCTGTTTCAGTTGAATAAGATTGGCAGAATGTTTAAGAAAACCAATTTCTGAAGCGGTCAATAATCGATAATGACCACTAAGTAAGCTGGTTTTGTTATTAGAAGAATCGAGGGAAATAGAACCAATCGCACTTCGATGTAGTCGGAAAACTTGAAAGCCAAGCTGTTGAACAATACGACGAATTTGGCGGTTTCTTCCTTCAGTAAGAATCACTTTCAAGCGAGTGTATTGAGGAAAACATTGAATAACTTCTATCTGAGCAGGTAAGGTCTTTTTGCCCATAAGCATAACACCTTCACGCCATTGTTGTAAGCTTTCTGTTGAGGGATGACCAGATATCCAAACTTCATAAGTTTTTGGTAAATGGTAACGAGGATGGGTCAATCTTAAAGTTAATTCTCCGTCATTTGTCAACAGTAAGGCCCCAGTAGAATGAAAATCCAATCTCCCCACTGGATGAATACCTGTTCCTTCACGAAATTTCTTAGGCAATAAATCAATAACAATCGGGCGATTTTGCGGATCATCACAAGTAGAAACCACCCCAACAGGTTTATTAACCAAAATATAGAGAAATTCGGGACGGTTAGTTGATTGAACTAATTTACCATCTACTTCTAGGCGATCGCAGCTAGGATCAGCTTTATCTCCCAAGGTGACTAATTGGCCATTAAGTCTGACTCGTCCCGCTAAAATCAAATCTTCGGCACGACGACGGGAGGCAATTCCCCACTGAGATAAAATTTTCTGTACTCGCTGTCCCATAGGCACTCAAATTCAAACTGGTCAGTTAGTGGGAGGAAGCATAACAAAAGGACATCGTTAAGATTAACGCCACTTTGGCAATCTTCTACTAAACTGATTATGTACAAATATTGCAAAAATAGATCAGTTTCGTCGTTATTTTTTTCTGTGAGGAGCCTTATGCAGATTCGCAAAACCAGCAACCTAATTAGTAAAGTGCTATCTCCTGCGGTACAGTTTTGGTTACGTTCTCAAGTTGATCAGGTAGAGACGTTACAAATTCAAATTCAAGGGAGCAATCGCCAAATTTTAGGGGGTTATATTCCTGGAGTTGTGTTAAGCAGTTGTCGTGCTGTCTATCAAGGATTACATTTAGGAGAAGTACAACTGACAGGAGAAAATATTCGCATTAACATTGGTCAAGTTTTGAAGGGAAAACCATTACAATTACTCGAAGCAATTCGGGTTTCTGGTGAAGTTCAATTGACGGAAAAAGATTTACAAAAGTCTCTCTCGTCTACTTTGTTAGGGGATGGTTTACAAGAGCTATTAGTTATTTTATTAGAATATCAAGGTATTGCCAATCCCAACCACATTTTAGAACGATATCAAATTAGTTGGCAAGAAACTTCTTTTGCTGAATCTTCCTTTACTCTCCACGGAACATTAACGAAAGATGAAGCAACTTTTCCTCTAATAATTAAAGCTAATTTATCGATCATTCCCCCTCAAACTTTACAGCTTTCTGAAATTCAGATTACGGGCATTCCAGAATTAAGCAGCAATTTGGTAGAAGATTTGGAAGTCGATTTAGGAGAGGATGTTGCCGTTGATACCTTTAGTTTAGAAACAGATAAAATAGTTTTCAAAGGAGAATTATTAGTTCGTCCCTAGTTACCTAATAAACTAGAAATAACAAACTTTAAAATTGGTTAATAGTTGTTTTTCATAAACTATTAACTATCCATGAAACACTTATGACCTATTGTTTAGGAATTGTTAATCGTTTTGGTATTGTTATGGGGGCTGACTCCCGAACAAATGCTGGAGTAGATCATATTTCAGCTTATCGTAAGTTATTTGACTTTTCTGTCGTGGGAGAACGGGTTATTCTTATTTGTAC
>JBCDDV010000651.1:0-2812 GCA_039180145.1 Cyanobacteria bacterium P01_G01_bin.49
CGCTCAAATTCGTGCTACGGTTCATAGTCAATATATTAACCCAGAAGAAACTGTTAATATTCCCCAACCGTTAGATGCTTGGGAGGAAGCACAACAACTTAAACAAGCAGAAGAATTTCGCTTACTCTATGTGGCAATGACGAGAGCAAAACGTCTTTTATGGATGTCCGCAGCGAAACAAGGGCCATTTCGTTGGAGTATTTTTAAGCCAGATGGCACAGTTAATTTACAAACTAAAATTCCTTGTCCAATTTTACCAATTTTAATAGATGAATTTCCTGGGTCTGTTATAGAATACTTGTTTTAAATAAGGATGATACAATTGTCGATAATACATATAAACGGGGAACGGGGAACGGGGAATAGAGAAGGAATAACATTCTCTAAGGTTGTTGAGAATTTGAGGATTTGAGTTATGGATACCGATACTATTATTTGCCAATACTCCGAGGGAGTTCGCTATTTTTTTAGTGTTGATTTGATGGAGGAAAATTTGAGTGGAGTCGACCTTCAAGGAGTCAATTTGAGTGGGAGTATTCTTCAAGGAGCTAACTTGAGTGGAGCCGACTTGAGTGGAGCTAACTTGAGTGAAAGTTGTTTGGATGATACTAATTTGGCTGCTGCGAACTTGGAGGGGGTTAGAGGTAGTTTCACTTATGGAGGAGCTTTTTTTTGTAAAACTATCTCTCCAGAGGGTGAAGTTATTACTGGCCCCATGTGGCAAGATTGATTTTATTGAAGTATCATCGCTGCCTAACAGAGAACCAGAAGAATATGCGTTGGAGTTTGCTTCAATAATGTCTTGAATTGCTTTAGTTACATTCGATAAAAGATCAAGTGCGATCTCGAAGAGATCCGCGTAGTGCGATCGCAGATCTTGTACGTTGGGTAGAGCAACGAAACCCAACAACATTATGAACTATTCCATCCCCACAGAAATCCGCAAGTGCAAATGCAATGCACGCATCCGTTTTTCACTGTCGTTTTTACCGACTGGCATTGAATCTTCTAGGTCTCAAGCCTCTCCCTTCTCTCTAGCAAGAAGGTTTGGGAAAAGATTCAAGCCATTTCCAAACGAATGATAAATGAATTGACTTTCATCTGTGTGAAAACACATAGAAAAATAATTATGTCAAGTATTCGTAACAGTTATTTGCAGTTTGTAAAATTCTGTTACACAATGGGAGGCGAGGCAAATTAAAAAAGCTTCTCTACAAACAATTATCGTGTATAGAGACTCCAAGAGGAATCATGACCTACACAGTAACCAACCCAGTTAACTTTAACAACCAAGGTGTTGACACTTCTTCAGTGACAGCACAATTCCAAAACCTCAGCACCGATGACAAACTTAATTTACTCTGGGTTGCTTACACAGAGATTGGACACTCTATCACTCCAACTGCTCCTGGTGCTGCTCGTTTACAATTTGCCAAAGGACTTCTCAATCAAGTCAAGCAAATGTCTCAGACTGAGCAACTTCAAGTCATGCGGGATTTGGTTGATCAGATAAGCACTCCCATCACTCGTGCTTACGGAACCCTAACCGATAACACTAAACTCGCTTTCTGGAACCAACTAGCTAAATTGATCGAAGCAGAGTCGGTTATTCCTTTCCCCTCCTACCAGTTAAGTCAGGAAGCTAATTCAACCTTACTTGCGATACAAACCCTTGACCTTAACCAACAAATCACTGTTCTACGTAACGCTGTGACCAAAATGGGCGTTGATCCTCTAGGATAATGTTTTCTTCAGGTTTTCCTAGTCTTTAACAGCAAAAGAGCAGTTAATCCTGCTCTTTTTTCCGTAGTCAAAGCATCAAATTCGGGATCAAAGAAATTATTTCTGTTGACGTGAAACTTCTAGCCTCTCTAGAAGAGTTAGTTAAGTTGCAACGTTAAGCGGCATAGGCTGGTTGCTGAAACGCTGACTCTAATAAATTACGCCCTAATTCTATATCTTTTGGGGAGGGAACCCAATTAGGATGACTGGTAAATAATAGGCTTTCGATAGTTTCTTTATCAAAGAGATGCCATGCTAATGCACCATTGACTCTTCCTTGGATAGCATAACAATTGCTACTGATACATTGAATAGTCGCACGACCAACTGTACGTTTGATCACCATTTTCTCTTGGGGTTTGAGAGAACGGCAGCGTAAGATGACCTCTTTTAATTCTTCAAGAGATGACACCCACAACCCAGGAATAGCTACCCTTAACTTTTGATTTCCATTAACAGCTAACCAATAACGTCTACAAGGGTCAATTCCTTCTAACCAGGGTAATTGATCATCAAGGCGATAGCGGGGTGAAAGAATGAATGGTTGTGTCATCATTTAAAAGTTTTTATCGTAGAATTCCGATTGAGATTGAGTTGAATACCTTATTGTTGTCTCAGATTTTAGAAGGTTACAGCTTAAGTGCCAGATAACTTCACAAAACTTAACCGAAAAGTTCCTGTTTGTTACCTTTCTTTGCATTGCGATCGCCTTAATCGCTCATCCTCTTTGCTCTCAAAATTCTATTGCACTGAAGGGCATAGATGAGCTAAATTACAGTTGCTACAATTAGGCTTTCTTGCCTTACAAATTGCCCGACCATGATAAATAATACGGATAGAAAAGTTTTCCCAGTCTGGCTGAGGTAACAATCGCATCAAATCTCGTTCTATCTTGACGGGATCAGTTTCTTCAGTTAATCCTAATCGTTGACTTAACCGCTTAACATGGGTATCTACTGTTACCCCTTCATTGATGCCAAACCCGTGAGCTAACACCACATTAGCGGTTTTTCTAGCGACTCCTGGTAAA
>JBCDDV010000652.1:0-2811 GCA_039180145.1 Cyanobacteria bacterium P01_G01_bin.49
CTGTTTATTATTTTCAAATCCAGGAGTCACAAAATCTGGGGCTAAAGGAGCGACTTGATCCACCAAGATACTGGTAACCTGCCAAGTTCCTTCCATCCAATCAGGATAAACTAAATCACCATCAGCTTTACTAATATTAGGTTGATGATTCCAGTTAGGATAAAATTGTAAGCGATCGCTTAACTCTCCTGCTTGACTATTCTGGGCATAGGTTAAGAGAAGGCTAACTAAACAAAACGTTATTAAAAGATACTTCAGCAAACTAATTCTTGAGATCATTTAATGGATACTTAACTAAGTTGGAGAATTTTTTAAAAAGGTCGCGTAACTTAATTCATTAATTTGATTCCAATCTAAAACCTCTTTTCTAAACTTTTTCCAGCTATTATAAACTTCTTTGAAAGTTCCATCTTTACTAGAATTTTCTTCATACAAATCAAAAGAAATTTGCTGCGCTGCCTTTAAAATTTCATCCGAATAAGCAATTAATTTAGTTCCCCCTTTTAACAGAGATTGCAAAGCAATACGATTTTGAGCATCATATTGACTTAACATATTCAAATTGGCTTCCATTGCGGCTGTTTGTAACATAGCTTGATATTCTTTGGGTAATTTTTCCCAAGCAGTTTTATTAATTTGTAAGTCTAAGGTTGCCCCTGGTTCCCACCAACCAGGATAATAATAATAAGGGGCTGCTTTATTTAAGCCTAATTTTTCATCATCGTAAGGGCCAACCCATTCTGCGGCATCAATAGCCCCCGTATCCAGGGCCAGAAAGACTTCCCCTCCAGGCAATACCTGCACATTGACGCCTAAGCGAGACATCACCTCACCCCCCAACCCAGGAATTCGCATTTTTAACCCGCTGAGATCATTGACTGATTTAACTTCTCGCTTAAACCATCCCCCCATTTGGGCCCCAGTATTCCCCGCCGGAAAACTAATCACGTTAAAATCACTATAAAGCTGGTGCATGATGTCTAGTCCCCCACCATGATAAAACCAAGCATTCTGCTGTTGTGCATTTAAACCAAAAGGGACACTTGTACCAAACCCCAAGGCAGGATTTTTGCCCACATAATAGTAACTCGGAGAGTGACCACATTCTACCGTTCCTTGTTGTACGGCATCTAAAACCTCTAACCCAGGAACAATTTCTCCCGCAGCATAGGGAGTAATGGTAAACTTGCCCCCTGTCATGGCGCTGACGCGATCGCAAACTGTTTGGGCCCCACCAAAAATAGTATCTAAGGATTTCGGCCAACTGGTTTGCATCTTCCAACGAAGTGAAGGCAGAGATCCGTTTGTTACTTGTTGGGTTTGAGATCCACAAGAACTGAGAATTCCTGCCGTTGTTGTTCCTAATGCAGCGTTACTAATAAAATATCTACGTTTCATTTATAATTATCTGATAGCGTGATCAAAAGTGGCAATTTTTGATTCTATCAGAATTAATCTTACAATCATCCAGTCAACTGACTCCGATTATGCCATCTTCCACAGCAAATTTTCCGATTCCTCCCCCAAGTCATCCTAAGCAATATCGAGCAATTGGTCTAATTGAGGGTCAATATCAACGTTCTGCTGAGAAAATGACAAGAGGAATTTTGACCACGATTGACGGAACTAAAATTGATACTGTTATTTTGGGTAAAGTTATTAGTCTTTTCAAAAAGCATATTGATTTAGATAAACCTCACCTTTGGGTCGTCTATCCGCGAACACCACAAGGTCACAATCAATTACATCTTCAAATTGCTGGGGTTTGGCAACCAGAAACCCTAAATTCTTCTAATAGTTGTGAAAAAACTTCTCAAGATTCCACTGCTTCTACCATACCCATGAAAAGCGGTTACTTTTCCATTCGTGGCGAGGTTATCTATGGATCTTCTCATAAAAATATTATTATTATTAAAATTCGTCAATCTCCTAAGCGTCCTGCTGAGAAACCCAAGTTTTTTAAGTTAAAACTCAAAGGTCAGTTACCTGAAAAATCTGTGGGTCATTTCTGGGATTTACAAGTTCAGTTATTTGATAATACCCTAATCATTCAAACAGGGACGGATCTTGGTTATATTCCCAAGAAAAAGCCGATATTTCGTCGTAATCAAAGAAGCCCTTCTCAATTCCCTCCCCGAAAACCAGTCAAAAGTAGCGATCGCTCTTCACCTCTTCAAAAAAATTGGGATCGACCAATTCCCTCCCCTCGTCGTCAACCCCTGCCTAAACCAAAGAAAAATAATTCTTCTGAACCCTAGGAAACCTTTTAAAATAGAGGGCAAAAGCCCTCGCTCAAAGGATTAATAAGCCAGAGTCTCTAAGGTTTCCCGAAGATAAGATCGGACTTGTTGATCGAGGGAAGAATCATCCTGTTTTGTTGTCTCCTGTTGCGCTTGCCATTGTTGAAATCCAGAACAATCAGCAATTGCTTGTTGAAGACTTTCCCAAACTTCTTGTTCTTGTTCTATGTAGTGGTCTGGAGAAATCATTGAGCTTGTCATAAGATATTCTCAATTGAGTAACGTTACTCCTCTCAGCATAACTTAGATGATTTTATCCTTGCTGATATCTATGACACAATTCTAGAAAAATTATAAAGTTTTTTCCATTAACTCTGTTGGTTCAGTAGTAGAGGGAACGAAGAAAATTTTGTTAACCCGCAACCCTAATACGGTAAAATCTCTATTAATCTTGTCTAAATCATAGGGGTTAGTGTTTGACCATTTCTCTTGTGAGGTTAATAAGACTCCCAAAACACTGATAGGAATTTGGATAAATAAGTTACTCAACAAAAAGGCGATCGCCCCTATC
>JBCDDV010000653.1:0-2810 GCA_039180145.1 Cyanobacteria bacterium P01_G01_bin.49
ATCGACAGCGGTACTTGATGCGCAAAATTATTACATATTTTTGTTGATCGACGATTTTTTAAGAGCGTTTACCAAATAAAAGCCTGACAGTAAAAATAATCAGATCGCGTAGTCGTAACTGCTTTGAAAGAAGTTTCTTTGGAGCGCTCCAGAGGCGACGAGTGCCTGTTATGGAGGGAAGAAACACTATGGGACGAGCGAATACTAGCAATTCAGATATATTATGATTGTATCCTGACAGTTAAAACCGTAACTTCAATGGTGCGTTCGTGCCTGTTTAGGAGCGTGGTTCTGGGGATGAAGTGGATGACATTGGTGAAGGGCCTGTCCTTATCCCGCTGGAGAGAATCTAACTAAACCTCAACCCAGGTCAGGGTACTTAAGAACCTAGAATTGAGGAGTGAAGAATGAAGATTTCCGCTGGTGTCCAAAGCCAAAAAGAGTCAAATTTCGAGCGAATCAATGCCCACGCTGCGGGGATAGATATTGGTTCTGGAGAACATTGGGTCTGTGTACCTGCTGAGAGAGCGAAACCGAACGTCCGTCGTTTTGGCTGTTTTACCCCTGACCTGATCGCCATGGCTGACTGGTTGCTTGAGTGTCAGGTGGACACAGTAGCGATGGAAGCAACTGGCGTGTATTGGATTTCCCTGTTTCAAATCCTCGAAACTAAGGGATTGGATGTCAACCTAGTTAACGCCCACCAGGTCAAAACCGTTCCCGGACGGAAAAGTGACGTGCTTGACTGCCAGTGGTTACAGAAATTACATACCTTTGGCTTATTATCAGCTTCCTTTCGCCCCGAAGACCAAATCTGCGTGCTCCGAAGTTACATCAGACAAAGAGATACCTTGATAAAAGAGACAGGGACTCACGTTCAGCGGATGCAAAAAGCGCTGATTCAGATGAACTTACAACTACATAAAGTAGTCAGTGACATCACTGGTCTAACTGGTATGACCATTATCAGGGCAATGGTGGCAGGAGAAAGAAATCCAGACAAGTTAGCAGCTCTCAAAGATAAGCGCATCCAGAGCAGCACAGAGGAGATTGCTAAAGCTTTAAGCGGAGACTATCGAAGCGAGCATCTTTTTGTGCTGCAACAAGAATTAGAACTTTACGACGTTTATCAACAACAAATTGTCGCCACTGACGGGGAAATCGAGAAGTGTTTGTCTCAGTTTGAGAGCCAAAGTGAAAATCCACCTCCACCCAGGAAGGGGCCAAATCGGAAAAAAGCACCAGGCAATCAGCCTCCTTTCAACCTCCATCGTCATCTATTTCGTATCAGTGGGGTAGATTTTACTCAGATTGCGGGACTCAATGTCTTGACTGTCCAGACAATTCTCTCGGAAGTAGGATTAGATCCTACTCGTTTCCCCAGTGTTAAGCATTTCTGCTCTTGGTTAGGTTTATGTCCTGGTTCTCGGATAACTGGTGGTAAAGTCAAAAGCTCTCAAACTCGCAAGGTAGTTAATCGAGCTAGCAATGCCTTCCGAATAGCGGCTCAATCCCTAAGTCGTTCTCGTTCTGCTCTGGGTGCCTTTTACCGACGACTGCGTTCTCGATTGGGAGCACCTAAAGCCATTACTGCTGCAGCCCATAAGCTAGCTCGAATGTTCTATCGCTTGTGGACTACTCGACAAGCTTATAGTGACCCTGGTGCTGATTATTACGAACAACAATACCGAGAACGAATGGTTCACAACCTGAAGAAAAAGGCGACGTCCTTGGGTTTTGAACTAGTCGCTCAATCCCAGTAGGCAATTCGTGTTTCTGGAGAGTAAAAGGATCCCGCCTGGCTGCCTGACACATTTTAGTGAAATCATTTTCAGCAAGAGCATTTGACCTCCCAAATTCTACTAAACCAGATAGCATCATAGTATTGCTTTTTCGCTTTCAAGGAAGCAAAGCAAGGTTGAGAATTTTGAGCAAGTAAAGGAACACAAGAAAAGAGACTTCGACCTTTATGAAAAACTCCTTTGAGCCATCGTAAGCCGATTTTGAGATAACTTAGACCACGCCGCCAATGAGGAGCTACTTTTCGCCTTAATCGAGCTAGTTGAACTGCCATACCTTGAGAAGTAGCAAATAGGAGAGCTAATGCTACAACTAGATATAGACGCTCCAAGGCTTTGCAGTTGCGGATTTTAGATTCTTCAAGTTGAAATATTCCTGATTTAGAGTCAAGAAATAGTTCTTCAATGCGAAATCTCATGGCGATTGCCTTCGGCAATCCGACAGCCTTCTGCTGGCGAATCGCTCCACGCGATTGCCAAAGAGTTTGTAAAGTTGGTTCTTCATCAGTAATCACAGCCCACGGCTCTTTCACACCTTTGACGTTAGCTAAGACTAAATTAGTGCAACATTCTCCATCGAGCCATAATCTAACGTGATGATACAAAATTGCCTCTGATTTTGCTGGATGAAGATACTTTAATTCGATGGGATGTTTTCTTGCCCCATGAATAGTCACGTCACAAGGTAGGCGCAAACAGTAATGCCATTGACTATTTTTAAGCCAATTTACTAATTGATGGTTGGCAAAACCTCTGTCCGCTAAAAGCATAACATCGGAATACTTAGAAAGTAATCGATGTGAAAGCTTGAGCATTGTTTTGTATTCCCTAAATGCCACCGTGGAACTTTTGTGTTCTATTACTTTCCACAAAAAAGGAACTGCTCTTCCGCCACAAATTACGGAAAGATGAATCAGACAATATCGATTCCACAAAATCGTTGTATCTAATGCTAGATAAAGTCTTTGCCCATTCCATGAACTCATTGCTGCCATCATTAAAGGCAAGTAC
>JBCDDV010000654.1:0-2810 GCA_039180145.1 Cyanobacteria bacterium P01_G01_bin.49
CCAACTTAGTGTCGCAAGGGGTCTCTCGTTATACGAATGTTAGCGAGAGGGGAATTGCGACCAGCAAATAAATCGACCTGAGGGAGTCTTTTTAAACAGGAGCTTGTTGTTTTTCAACGTATTGTTTAAGTTGTTCAATCGTTACACCACCACAAGTAGCAACAAAATAAGAACCAGTCCAGAATACAGATTTTTGTCCATAAAATTTAGTTAAATGTTCTGAGTAATCTTTCCTGATTAAACGAGAGGAAACAGTTTTTAAATTAGCAATAAATTTACTTAATTGAACTTTAGGATTAAACTCAACCAGTAGATGAACATGATCGATTTCACCATTAAATTCTACTAATCGACAATCCCATTTACCGCAAGTATCCGTAAAAATTCGTTGTAGACGAGATAGGATGTCAGGGGTGATGACCTTTCTCCGATATTTAGTCACTAAGACAACATGCACGGTAAGTAAATAAACAGACCTATTTTCTTTACTACAACTGTTATTCATTAACAACGATAAGTGTTACAATAATAGTATTATGATACTGACATTTGAGTACCGAATCAAGCCAGATCAAAGCCAAGCAGAGTGTATAGATCATTGGTTAGAACTTTTACGTCGTCACTGGAACTATGCACTAGGTCAACGGTTGGACTGGTTAAGACGAACTCGATGTGCTGTTGATAGATGTAATTTAGTTAGTGAACCCATAGGAGAAATACCTGAAAAAGTTAATTATTATACTCAACAATCAGATTTAAAACAGACGAAAATATTCTTCCCTGACTATAAAAATATCTACTGCGAAGTTCAACAAATTAATCTTCAAAGATTAAAAAAAGCCTGGAAAAAATGGTTAGTTCCAGATCAAAAAGGGAAAAGAGGAGGACGACCTCGATTTAAGAAAGCTGGTCAATTAAGGTCTTTTAGTTTTTCAAGAGTTAATCATCCGAAAGCTGTTATCAAGTTCTCTGATAATTGTATTTGGACAAAAAAATGGGGAGCTATACCAGTTGTAGTGCATCGTCCGATTCCTGATGGGTTTATCCTTAAAACAGCTACAATTGTCAAAAAAGCTGATGGATACTATGTCTGTCTTACAGCAGAAGATGAGACGATTCCGAATATTATTCCCATAGACAATATCAAATCAGCAGTTGGAATTGATGTGGGATTAAAAGAGTTTTTGACTACCAGTGAAGGAGACACAGTTGCGGTTAAAAAGATTTATCGTAATCGACAAAATTATTTGGCTCGTCAACAACGTAAATTAGCGAGAAAAGTTAAAGGGTCAAAAAACTACGATAAACAACAAAAAAGAATAGCTTTGACCCATCAAAGAATTGCTAGATATCGAAAAGATTGGCATTATAAAACAGCACATTGGTTGGTCAATAATTATGATTTTATTGCTTGTGAAGACTTAAATATCAAAGGTTTAGCTAGAACTAAATTAGCTAAGAGTATTTTAGATGTCGCTTGGGGAAATTTCTTAACAAAACTAGAAGCAGTAGCGGTCAAACGCGGTGTCTGGTTTGTCAAAGTTAGTCCTCATGGAACGACAGTAAATTGCTCAAGCTGTGGTCATAAAGTCCCGAAAACACTATCAGTTAGATTTCACGAATGTCCGAAATGTAATTTAGTGATGGATCGTGATGAAAACGCCGCAGTTAATATTCTCAAAAAGGCGATTCAGTGCGGTCTTGGCGGTTCCCGTCAAGAGCAACTGAATCAAGAAGCTTTAGAAATACACGGGGTGGGTCTCATCCCGTCTGCCTGTGGAGGCGTAGTCAATAGACAGCCTGTGAAGCAGGAAACTTCTAGAAGTGAGTATATACAATTATCTCTGTTTTAGAAGCCCTCGATATAGCGACAGCTTATCGACGGGAAAACGTCACGAACGTCCTTTACTTCAACTCAATCAGAAAAAACCTAATTTAGATGAGGTGACTTCTCAAAAACTTATTGTTTTTCATACTATCAAATCAATTTTATTATCAAGACCATTTATTTCTATTGTTCTAGGAGGTGTGGGAATTACTGGACTTATCGTAAGTATTAATACAATTGATTGGGTTCAATTAAAAAATTTGAGTCAGCTTGAAATTTATTTAAAAATAGTAAGTTTAGGGGAAAATATTATAAAACTGGGGCTTGTCTTATTTGTTTTATGGTCTTCGTTTAAGACTTTTGAAGTAATGGGTAAAGGTGAAAAGCCTAGTCCTTTTCTTATGAATATATTGTTGTCAGCTATAGCTGTTAACTTAGTTGAACAATTTTTTGATTATTATAGGTCGTTAATTTAAGGGAAAAATTTTGTTTGGGAGTGAAGCATGAATCGAATTCAACAAGAAGCCAATAAGTCTACTAATCCCCAAGCTGCTCAAGAATTACTGGAATTATTCGAGGCTTTTTCTGAATCTAGTTACTGTGCAGGGTGGCACGCAGGATTAGAGTATTCTTTGTGGGATGCTTTAAGCAATTATGACGAAAATAACCCTCCTCTTTTTGGTTTTACGACACTAAAAAAATATCAAGCCGTTGAATTCACTCGCTTATCCAAACTTGCTTACGGATGGTGGATTTGGGATAAGAATAATGGAGGGGAAACCTTTGTTTCTTTTGAGCGATTAGAAGAAATAATTAAGAACTATTAGCCCAATCTTTTGTAACTTTAAACTATCGAAAAAAATCATGGAACAATATTTAACCAACTTATCACCATCAGACATTTCTTATATTTCTCGTCAGATTGCTAAGCTCGAAAATGACGATAATTGCTCTACTTCACTTATTCAAGACTGCCTTTGGC
>JBCDDV010000655.1:0-2807 GCA_039180145.1 Cyanobacteria bacterium P01_G01_bin.49
GATTTATGGATGAAATTGCAGCAGTAATCCTAGCAGGGGGTTACGGAACACGAGTTAAACACTTACTTCCTAATGTACCAAAACCGATGGCTCCTGTCGCGGGGAAACCTTTTATCGAATGGATAATTAGATATTTAAAGCAACAAGGAATTACGCAGCAAGTTTTAGCAACTGGTTATTTAGGAAAAGTAATTGAGGAACATTTCTATAGGCAACCGGTCAAGGAAGCAGAAGTTTACTGTTGCTGTGAACCAAAATCTTTAGGAACGGCTGGTGGATTTATTAATGCTGTTCACCAAACTAATTTATCTCCCAACGCTTGGTTAGTGATGAATGGAGACTCTTTAATCATAGCTCAATTTAAGCAGTTAGTTGACCATTTGAACAATAATAAAGTAGATGGTGTTATCTTAGGCGTATCTGTGGATGATGCATCTCGTTATGGTTCTCTTGTTATTAATGAAGATGGATATTTGATTAAATTTGCTGAAAAGAAAGCAGGACAAGGAATCATTAATGGAGGAGTTTATTTATTTCGCCGTGAAACTTTAGAAAAATTTCCTTCAAAGTTTCCTCTAAGTTTTGAATATGATGTTTTCCCTGCTTTGTTACAACAAAATATCCAGATTAAAGTTCATCAAATTAAAGCTCCCTTTTTAGATATAGGAACCCCTGAATCTTTGCCTCAAGCTGAAGCGTTTATCCAAGAAAACTTTAAGCATCTTATCGAGCTATGTTAATTTCACGCGCACCTGTTAGAATTAGTTTTTTCGGTGGAGGAACTGATTACCCTGAATATTTTTTGCAGCATGGAGGTGCTGTTTTAGCCACTGCTATTGACAAGTTTTCTTATGTGACAGCTAGTCCTTTTCCTAGTCATTTATTTGACTACTCAATGCGAGTATCTTATCGAAAAGTGGAATTGGTGAAAACTGTAGAGGAAATTGAACATAAAGTCTACCGTGAATGTTTAAAATTTTGTGGACTAGATAAGGATATTGAATTGCATAATGTGGCTGATTTACCCGCTTTTACAGGATTAGGATCTTCATCTGCTTTTACAGTATCATTATTGCAAGCATTGCATAGTTTTAAAGGAGAATTTGTTAAACCCATAGACTTAGCTTATGAAGCGATTTATGTTGAGCGTCATCTCGTTAATGATCGAGTAGGATGTCAAGATCAATTAATGTCAGCAATGGGGGGATTTAACTTAGTTGAATTTAGAACAGAAGAAGATATTATTGTTAATCGAGTTCCCATTTCTCCCCAAAGACTTGCCGAATTTGAATCTCATATTTTTATTGTCTTTACAGGAATTAAGCGGCGAGCATCTCAAGTAGTTGCAAAGCAATTAAAACGAGTGGCTGACAATACTGAAACCTTAAAAAAAATGCGTGAAATGGTTGACCAAGGTTGGGATATTTTGACCAGTAATCAGCCCCTCTCAGCCTTCGGTGAATTACTACATCAAGCATGGGTGGCTAAGCGAAGTTTAGATACCGTAATTTCTAATTCAGAAATTGATAGTTTGTATCAACTTGGTCGAGAAGCAGGTGCATGGGGCGGTAAATTATTAGGCGCAGGAGCAGGGGGATTTATGTTATTTTTTGCTGCCCCAGACGTTCATCCACAGCTAAAAAAAGTCTTTACTAATCATCAAGTACTTTCGATTAAAATCAATGCACCGAGTTCTCAAATTATCTTTTCATAATCCCTAAGAATTGGTCGATAAATCAAGCTAAATTTATGAAAATTTTTGCATATCTTTATCGCGATCCTTTGTTAGACTTATCCATTGATATCCTGATTAAAAATCTTACAGTTGATCGAGTATATTATGATATTGGCAAACGTTACCAGTTAGAATTGCTGTTAAAAAATTGTCAAAAAGATACTCCTGATTATCTTTGGATTCGTGCCTTAGAAGACTTGGGAAACTCCTTAGAAGAAATTACAGAAATTTGGAATAAGTTTAATTCGTTAAAAATTAAAATAATTACCACACAATCTACTGATATTGTCTCTGAAATTAATCGGAACAAAATAGTTTATCTTGATTTGAAATTGCCAAAAATTTTAGACCAAATCGAAAAAAATAAGGCAAGTTTGCGGCTTCAAAAAGGCCATGCACTAAACCGAATCAAAACCTTACCACCTCCTGGAAAAGCACCCTACGGTTACCGTAGAGGGAAAGAGCGTTACATTATAGATAGGAGTACCGCACCCGTTGTTAAAGACTTTTTTGAGCAGTTTTTACTCTTTGGCTCATTAAGGGGTGCAGTTAATTATTTAGAAAAAAGATATGGTAAAAAAATTGCCGTTTCTACAGGTAGTCGTTGGTTAACGAATCCTGTTTATCGAGGAGATTTAATCTATAAAAATAATGAGATTATTTCTAATACCCATACACCGATTATTTCACGAGAAGAAGCAGCACAAATTGACCGTTTACTGCGACGAAATCGAAAATTACCCCCACGAACTGCTAGTGCATCCCGTTCTTTGACAGGATTAGTTGTTTGTCAAACCTGTGAGCAATCTATGACTATTACTCAAGTTACGCAAAGAAATAAGAAGAAAAAATACCTTTATCTCAGCACGAAAAATTGTCCCTTACAACCAAAATGTAAATCTCTTCCTTATGAGGCTGTTTTACAAAAAACGATTGATTATATTTGTCGAGAATTTCCCAAACGAGTCAAGAATTTTAAGGTTAACGACTTACCAATTACTAGACAGAAGATTCAAGAAACAATTGATCAAAAAAGAGCAATCATCGAACAACTCAGAGAATTGGTCAAAAC
>JBCDDV010000656.1:0-2804 GCA_039180145.1 Cyanobacteria bacterium P01_G01_bin.49
CTGTTTGGCTACTACAAAGAAACTGCCCAAAGCCCAATAACGCTAAAGCCTTATTTAACACTTAGGAATGCTTTAAGCAAACCAGGAGAAAAAGAACAGGCGCTAAGAAAACGCTGGAAATTTGCCGAGTCGTTCATAATGCAGCGTGCCAAGGAAATTGACATCGAAACAGCCGAGGAATTCGAGAAGTTGGGAGAAGATGAGGCGATCGCCAAAGGATTACAGCAGCTAGATTTAAGCAATGGGATTAAAACATTTTTCAAACAATTTAGCAGTGAAATGTTTTTATATCGATCTACTGGCAGCGACGACATTATAAATGCAATTTCCTCGTTTCTAGCGACTCCAAAACCTGTGGATGGAAGCTCATCTGAAGTAAATGGCTGGCTTAGGGAAAATATTCTGATTGGCAGAAATCCTGACGATACTTATATGCTCGTTCCCGCAGGGATCGTGATCTCGTCAATTTTTGCCGAATCTATTACCCCTGTTACCCAAATGCAAATTAACGCTAAGGCTGCTGAAGATGAATAAAAAACAACAACAACAGACAATAGATAAAATAGTTAAAGACAATACCGTTGAAGCTGAGTTTAAGGTACAAGATCCTAGTTGCGGTGCAGACACTTTAACATTAAGGTTTAGGGGGAAAACCACTAAATTTAGTTTTGCTAGTTCGAGTAATAATTTGACTAGGTAACAATTTTAAGTAATAAGTAATAAATAATAAGTAATAAATGCTCTAGGTTTTAAGCTTATTAATTGAAGCTGTCAGAATTTTTATAATTGTTTCGTTTTCGGTCATCATTTGAGAGAATTCATGATTTGATATCAAATTAGAATTAATCATTATTCTCATCCAGTACAATGTTTCATTTGCCTCTTTAATTGCAATTGAATACTTGTTGATAAAATCTTTTCTAGATTGTGCGTATTTGGCTTCTGAGCAGTTTGCACCAATGCAGAGCCGAAGGCTCAGATCGTCGTCTTACGACGACTAGGAAAGCTTTGCTTTCCGCGTGCCACTTCTTAAAAATTGCTTGGCTAATACTTTACCAGCGTCGTCAAAATGTCTCTTGCTTAGTTCACAATATGCCTTGATTACTCTAACTGCAAACTTTTCTGTTCTTTCTTGAATAGTTATTTTAGTGTTAGTATTATTCATAAATAAATTGAATGTGGTAATTCAATTTTACCAATAACTAATGGGGTCAACCTCATTACTTATTACTTATTACTTATTACTTAAGAAAGTGTTTGTCACTTTATCCCCCAACCGTCCTGCACCAAACTCGACAGAAACAGCGCCATTTGGAACGCTAATAAATGGTGAAGATACTTATTTTGGCAGCAAAATAACTTACTTGCCAAACAGCAATTACGACAATACGGTAATTAAAGCGATCGCTCTTGATAAGATTACTGTTTCTCAGAGCAATCTTATATTAGATTTAAGTGAGATCGATAATCTTGTTGGGGTAAGAATAGGGAATACTAGCTACACTTTTGCTGTTGATAACAGCAGTCCTGAAATTGGCGAGTTTGTTTTCGATGAGTTGACCAAGACGGCAACCGTATATTTAGTTCAAGGGGAAAGTTTAGAGCGATCATCTGTGTTGATTCAAACAGAAGGGAATGCGATCGCAGTTAAAACCGAATGTTTGCCGATAGCGACAGAACCTTTACTTGCTAAATGGAAAGTAGAAGAAGGAAAGATTAATCTTAGATTTGGATTTCAAACCGAACCTCTAGGCTGGAGTTTTACTTTCCAAAACTGCAAGCAAAATGAAAATACTATTAGACAACAGTTAGATAATGGCTCTATTCATAGCTGTTTTGGTTATCAATGGGTAGTAACTGGACTACACATCAAAGATCTTAAAGATGGTTTTGGTCAAATTAAAGTCACTGTAGATTTAGAATATTTTTTAACCACTCGTGGCAAGCCATCGCGATCGCCATTAGATAAAGTAATTAAGCTGCGTAAGAAAATTGGCACAAATAACTTTTATCGTCGCCGTACTCTAGGAGAGTTTGCCAGTCTTGCTGGCGTTAATTACCGAGGAGAAAATTTGTCGGTACGTATATCAAGACATACATCGTCTACTGAATTTACAACCTTTAGAAATTTACTACAAGCTAGGGCAATCAATGCTCATGGTTTTGTACATTATGGTAGTGATCGAGTAGAAATAAGACCTTGGCGCACTACACGAACTCATATTATCAACGAATCAGATCTTAGGAATGAGCCGACTTTTGATTACTTGGGGCAAGGCTCTTGGCTTAATGGAGCTAGATTAGCAGTCGAATATCGAAACAGAAAGATTAGTTTAGATTTTGAAGAAACATCAGAGAATGAAGGAGTTAAGCAAGAGTGGATCTTTACTAATTGCGATAATCTATTCGAGTTATATTTGGCATCGCAAAAAGATGTAAATGGCATATTGCGATCGCCTTCTGTAGAAATACTTTTAAGCCCAGGTATTAACCATGATGTGAGTGAAACCTATAACAAGGAAGGGGTTAAAGTTACTAGGGTTAACGGTACAACTACTTTTGAGGAGAGAATTAAGACGGGGTACGCTTTTACTAGTGAAGACGTAAATGATATTGAAATTACCGACCAGGGTAATATTATCACTAGACCCAATACCGCTACGTTCCCTCAAACTTATTTTGTTGAGACTCATCGCTCAACCTCTGATTGGATATTTGCTGAAGACGGGTATCTTACCGATATCAAAGTGCAGGGTAGAGAGCTTGCCAGATCTCAACAGGAGACAGAAAAATTTGAAGCTGTA
>JBCDDV010000657.1:0-2802 GCA_039180145.1 Cyanobacteria bacterium P01_G01_bin.49
ATTCCCCTCATCTTCAGTAAGGGTTAAACCGTCAAACCCAATACCTAACCCACCAATGCCTAAAACATCGGCTTCCAGGTCAAAGTCAGTGATGGTGCTGATGCTGACCAATTCTGGATTGCTAATGGGGAAATTCCTGAAGCAGCCAACACCATCACTGACTTTGACCTGGAAGCCGATGTTTTAGGCATTGGTGGGTTAGGTATTGGGTTTGACGGTTTAACCCTTACTGAAGATGAGGGGAATACTTTAATTGCCCTCGGAGAGGATGAACTCGCTAAATTGCTTGGGGTGAGTTCTAGTAGTTTGAGTGCTGAGAATTTTGTTTTTGTCTAATTAAAGTTGACAACTCTTGTTGAATGGCGATCGCACCTAAAAAAGAGCGATCGCTTTTTTGAATTTTCCCTCCTGTCTTAGACTGAGAGCTTGGGAGCTTAACGTGAAAAGTCAGCAAAAGTACAAGAACGGCTAGACAATGTTACGTACACTATAAATTACACTGTAAAATATGGTATCAAAAAGTATCAATGTAACAATAGATGAAAAGCTACTCGCCCAGTCCGATGTTTTGGTCGCTGAGGGTAAATATGCTAATCGTTCTCAGTTCGTACAAGCATCTATTGAAGCGATGTTAAAAAAAATTGGATGTAGAATCAATTGGAGAACAGGCAAAATTATTAGGTTCTCAAGAGTCAGAAGAATGGTTTGAGGGAGAACTGGACTCTTGGCAAGAAGAATATTAAGAGGGGGGATTTATTGGGCAAAACTAGATCCTGTAATAGGTGTAGAGCAATAATGAACAATGAATAATGAACAATGAACAATGAACAATGAACAATGAACAATGAACATTAAACATTGATAAATGCTAAATGCTAAATGAAATGACAAGTTACCAGAAGACTTATTGCCTAAACCATACATTACTGTGCTTATGCAAATTTTGCACGGATGCAGCATCTAGTCTGAAATCATGTAATGTTTTGGAGTGTTACTTTCTTACTGATATTTGATAAGTCTTCGGACTCATACCATACTTACGTTTAAAAGCAGCATTAAAAGAGGTGGGGCTGCCATAACCGATGACACTTGCTACCTGAGCAACGGTCATTTTCTGCTCCAAGAGTAATGCCGATGCTCTTTCTAGACGGCGATCGCGTAAATAACCAAATACAGTTGTCCCAAATACTTCTTTGAAACCCCGTTTGAGATTGTAGTCACACACCCCCACTTGGCGGGCTAATTCCATCAAAGAAGGCGGGTTGGTCAAGTTTTTTAAGATGATTTCTTTAGCGTAATGAATGCGGTCTAATTGATCGGGCTGTAACAAACAAGTTTGAAATTCTCCCTGTTGAAATGCTGCTTCTTCTTCGAGCATCAACGCCATCAGTTCCGCTGCTTTGCCTTCGAGGTACATTCGTTTGGTTAGTCCTTGGTAAGGGCATTGTAGAATTTGCTGCAAGATAGCGTTGATCATCGGCGGCGTTTGTCCATCTCGCAGATAGCACTGGCGATCAAATGGTCTAACTAGATGATTGAATACTTTAGGTAATTCTTCTGATGAGTCGCTGACAAAAGAACGCAACACTTTGGGTTGCATACCAATTGTAACTTCAAGGAATGGTTCTGCGTCCGAACAATTCTCGATAGACTTGGTTAGACCGCTGCCGTAAACAACATGTCGTCCCGCAGAAAGCGAAAAGCAAGTTTCCTTATGAGAAAAACTGTGGATACTATGCTGCTGGCCCGAGAGTATAAAATGCCATTTTAATAGCCTTTTTCCTTCAGGGTAGTTTAATAGAAGTCGCTCTCGATTTTGCGATCTCTCAATTAAAATAAATATTCCGCCACGCAACTGAATCCGTCGCATCCATCCTTCAAAATATTGTCCATTGGACTGATTGGTTATATCCAGCTCGTCTGACACATCAAATTGCCGTTCCTCTTGGTCTGCTTCCTGAAATAGTTCGTGGAATTCGTCTGCTGTCAATCTAATGGTCATGATGAGAAATCGGTAACTCCTAAGCAGGTAAAAACCAATCATTTTGGTTTTTGTTAAAGCTCTTAACTAAGATTAACTATACTTTAGCTTTTTTCTCTTCGAGACGGTGTTTTTTCTCTTCAAGACGGTGTTTTGCTGGATACCACTGCTGACTTATAGTATCGTGACGTTTGATACACGTATTGAATCTTTTTCGCAATAGTTGAACCTTTACAGGGCAAGCTAAGAAGGCTCGAAAACAATTCAAGTCGCAGTATTTTTTACCATGCTTTGACATGGCAATATTGATCGTCTTAATCAATCCTTATAGAAGGCGATGCTACTGTACTGGCAGAGCAAGAGACGGCAAGAATGGCTCCCTAACCCTCCTAATCAAGGGAGGCAAAAGGTAGAAAAACTAGAAAAAGAAAACCCAAAAACAACATCAGTACACAACGAATAAACAAGAGGAAACTGAAAAATATGGTTCAGATCAGTTTATCAACATCGACAGATTACACAGGGGATCTCAATGCCTTAGTTGAAGATTTAGGCAATGCTTTAACCGTTCGCTTTGACCTCGATGAACCTTCTCCTGAAGGCGGTTTAAAGGTGTTTGTCGATAGTAATGTTGAGCAAATTGTCAGTCGCCTTGATTTACCAGGGTTTTCTTTTAACCCTATTACGGAAAATATTAATCCTTCCTTGTTAGGGTTAAAAGAAAACCCTGGTAAATCAAGGCGACTGACAATTTGCTCAACATTACTATCGACAAACACCTTTAAACCGCCTTCAGGAGAAGGTTCATCGAGGTCAAAGCG
>JBCDDV010000658.1:0-2798 GCA_039180145.1 Cyanobacteria bacterium P01_G01_bin.49
CACAAATCAAGGAAAGTAGAAGGGAAAATCAAGACGGTTACTGTTAAGCGGATGCCAACAGGGGATATGTATATCTTCATCGTGACTGATTCAGTAACCGAACGGGCGACACGAGTGCCTGGGGAAACCCCAGGCAACGCGCCCTCATCAATCGGAGTAGTGACTGGTAAAATAGCAGGCTTTGATTTTGGCTTGAAAACTTTTCTAACCAACTCAAACGGTAGGGACATACAATCGCCTTTATTTCTGTTGAAAGCAAGATCCCAACTGCGTAAATTGTCTCAGGAATTATCATCTAAGAAACTAGGTAGCAATAACTCGAATAAAGCCAGATTAAGGCTTGCTAGATTCCATCAAGATATCGTTAACAAAAGGCGTAACTGGTTTTGGAATTTGTCCCATAAACTATGCGATACCTATGATCTAATGTGCTTCGAGACATTGAATCTAAAAGGGATGCAGCGATTGTGGGGTAGAAAGATAGGAGACTTAGCTATGGCGAGTTTTTTAGAAATACTTCAGACCGTCGCTGCAATCAAAGGTAAATTAGTTGTATTCGTAGGACAATGGTTTGCTAGCTCAAAACTTTGCAGTAAGTGCGGACATAAGCATAATGGGCTTCAGTTAAGAGATCGTTTTTGGAATTGTCCTAGCTGCAATACACGCCATAACCGAGACAAAAACGCCTCAATTAACATTCAAAGAGAAGGGGCATCTTCTCTTAACTTAGACATTGTCAGACAACCTCTGGTTGCTAGTGTTGCCTGAAGTTAGAATCCCTTCGCCTTTAGGCAAGGGAGTATGTCAAACTGCTTGTTTGTTCGTACGTTTGCCAAGCTAAATCGATTAAGCTATTAACGATAGCAACGGCGACAACTGCACTACCCTTGCGTCCATCTACCGTAATATGAGGGATTTGGGTATCATGTAATCTTTGTTTAGCAACATCAGCCCCAATAAATCCCGCAGGTGTCCCAATTAACAAGGCCGGTTTAATCTTGTTCTCTTCAACTAACTCTACTAATGCTGTTAAAGCAGTTTGAGAATCTCCAACCACAAAAATTCCTTCGGAATAGCGTTTTGCCAAGGTTTCTATCCCCCAAGCTGTTGGCGTTTTAGCCTTTTGGGGACGGGTAATGGTTTGGGTACTGCAATACACTGGATTAGCAAAAGTTGACTGCAAATTGGGGGCAATTCCGACTTGTACCATCGGCACATCAACCACAATGGTACTACGGGCCGCTAAAGCAGCGGCCCCTGATTGTAATGCCTTTTCAGAAAAGCGAATTAAGGAAAGATAGTCGAAATCAGCCGTTTGATAGATTACCCGACGAATAATCTCGTACTCAGCAGGAGAATGATCTGTTTCACCGATTTCGTTATCGATCATTGCCAAACTTTGAGCATCAGTTACGTGCCATTCCATAATTTAAGCAAGCATGATCATTGAAGGTTAAGTATTAGTATTGGACGTAGTTGGTTGGTTAAGCAAGGGAGATAAATAGGCAACTAAAATTCCTAGCGCAAATCCCATCACATTACGGAACAAAGGTAACCAATCAGAAGTCCTTGTTACCACCGGGCCAATACCAAAAGCAATAAAGAGTATTCCCCAAAGCGGAGAAATAATCAACACCCATTGCCAAGCAAACACTTGATCTTCAGTCCGGGGAGTGCCAGCAAACCCGAAGACTAACCCACCAACGATAGAAGTAATTAAAGTGAGAATCCATTGTTCTCTGGGTAAGCCAGGGACAACGGGGCATCCTCCATTGACTAAGCAGCTTTTAACGGTTCCGAGAGACTTCATGATGGCAGAGTTTTCTCCATTATCTCGAACATAGTACATATTTCCGAAACGGGCTTGTAGTTCGATCCAAAAGGTTCTAGGTAACAACGCGTAAACATCGTCGCCGATGCTAAAAGAGAGAATATTACCACCACGAGAGTCGGCCACTAAGAGAATACTTTTATCATCTAGTCCCCAGAAATTAATCACAGCACGACCAGGAGAGCGGTCATACTGAGTTAAGACACGGATTTTCCAGCCAGTTTCTTGTTCAAAGGTTTCAATATCACTAATTAGAGAGGCTTCTTGAGAGTATGGGAGGAAATTAGCTAAATCGACGATTGGAGTCACAGTATCGGGTAATAACTCCGGATTATTAACGGCTAAAGCAGCTTGAGGGGAAAATAAAAAAATCGCAAAACTGAAAATGCAGGTAACTAAAAAAATCGCAAAAGATGTAAAACCAGGTTTTTGCATGGGTAAAGATTGATATTAAAAAAATAAAAGAAATGATAATTTATAAAATATTTCCTGAGTATAGCTTAAGTAAAATTATCTCATCTTTGGCACTCAACCACAGCAATGGGCAACGTGATAAAGTCAAATTTTTTTCCTGCCTCCTGAAAAGGTGTTAGGAGAAAGGGTCTAGGGAATTCTCATCCCTTAAAATAATTACCTCCCGTGAGATTTCTTCAAATTTTTTCTAAACGTTTCTTGAGAAGTAAAGAAATTGGTGCTGGTTGAGCAAATTTCTCATGTTTAATTAACCTTGAATTGCTATGATATATAGCTATAGCCATACTGTGTTTCTGGTTAGAATTGGGAAGAAATCCTGTCTGTTCACTCTGTGAAACTGGAATCATCTTTGTTCTATTCACCGGAGACATTTTCTTGGCTAAATGATCTTGATTGTTTTTGTTTCTGTGAATATGTCAGTCCTGTATTGAAAAACGACGATGCTTTTTCACAATTCAATAAGATTGACTATTTAATAGTTGATGCAGGTCAA
>JBCDDV010000659.1:0-2793 GCA_039180145.1 Cyanobacteria bacterium P01_G01_bin.49
CCAAAATAAAAAAGAGGTGGGAACCCCTAAAATAATTGTCAAAAAACAGAGCATCGCCTTCGGGGTAATTTCTTTAGGAAAGTTAATATTGATTAAAGAAATCGAGACTTTATAACTCTTTGGGTTCCTTGGTTGATTACTATCCATTGGTATTTTTATAGATTATTATTGTAAAATTCTACTTAAGCAATTAATAACAGCGCAATAGCTGAATCGCCTATTTAAATAGACGCATACTAGCAAAAATAGCGAGAAAAAGTAAAAAGCTGGTAAAGTTAAACAAGGGGTAGAATTTATTTTGTCAAGATGCTTGATAATCAAAAAATAATTAGCAACAAAAAATCTTCTGATTATTAATAGACACGACGCTCTACTAAGTAGTTCCCTCTCGATTATCTATCTATAGACACAAAAAAATTGATTATCTCGCTCAATGAAACCCGATAGAACTATAATTAATTATATGGTTGAAGACAATTCGATAAATTCCTCTCGATAAACCAGCAAAGACGGGTAGCTTTTTAGTAAGATAGAGACTACTAGAGAGAAATCAAAACCTACCTTAGGGACTAACAATTTAGCCAGCGATGGTTATTGGACAGATTCTCGTCACTAATGGCCAGGAATCATCGATTTTGCCAGGAGATCTCGGAAAAAATCATTGATGAGCAGACCAAAATCGGTTTTAACACAACTGTTGCAAATGCTTCCTCATTGGCGGCCTCAAATGTACTTTAAAGCCTCTTTAACAGCGTTGTCTCACGCGATGGAAGATCAGGTACTTGCTGGTTCGGATCAGCCTTTAGTAATTGCCAGTTTTCAAAAGGAACGCTTTTATCGCCAAGAAGCCCAACGGTATCGACGAATTGCCCAAAAAAGCGAGCAAGTTTACGTTTTAGCTGCCCCAGAAACGGACTTTAAGAACAGTTCAGAAGACTATGAAACCGTTGCCTTTGACTCAACGGACAGGTTAACCCAAGAATGGCATCTCATTGTCGTTGGCATGAATTATGCGAGTTGTTTGGTCTGTCAAGAACGAACTTTTCCTCAGCCAACAGATACTAATTTTGCCATGGATAATAGCCGACGTTTTGAAGGGATGTGGACATTTGATCGTCAGATTAGTCAGCAAGCGGCTAATATTTTGTTGAATCGTATTGTGGAGTATCGCCCAGAACTCAAGTCCAAAATCCAGAAAGCGCGTCAAAAATATTTGCCCTCTGCAGCCTTGAGTCAAAAATTGGGTCAACTCCAGCATCAAGAAATGGAAAATGCAACCAATAATAATGCTGCGCCTTTTGTGCAACGGTTAGTAACTTATTTGCAAGCTGGTCAATATAAACTGATTAAAGCGAATAGTTCCCTCGCGTTAAAAGAACACAAAGAACGACTCATTAATTCTGTCACAACCGCTATTCGTCGCTCCCTAGATCCTGAAGAAATTTTACAAATTGCTGTCCAAAAACTAGGAGAAGGGTTAGGGGTTTGTCGTTGCTTAGTCTATCGCTGCCAGGAAAGCGATGCAACGGCCAATATTGAACACGAATTTCTGAATACTGGCATTGACTCAATTAAGGGGCAAACTTGGCCGTTACGCAATAATCCCCTCTTTCAAGAAGTCGTCGAATTACGGGATGCCCTCACCATTAATAATGCGATGAATGACCCTCGTATCGTTAATGGCAAAGGACAAGATCAGACATCGGACAAATCTGTACAAACGTTAGTTAATCGCTGTTCGATTTTTTCATGGATGTTGGTTCCTATTCTCTATCGTGGAAAATTGATGGGAATGTTAGAGTTACACCATTGTGGCCCTGAGCCAGTAACTTGGAAAGAAGAAGATGTGGCTTTGGTCAATGCGATCGCTACTCAAATTGGCGTGGCCTTAATTCAAGCAGAAGCTTATGCCAATCTTCAAGATCTCAACGAACAATTAGCCGCCCTAGATCGTACCCGTTCTAATTTAGTGGCAATTACGGGCCATGAATTACGTACTCCTCTATCTACCATTCAAGTCTGCCTGGAAAGTTTAGCCACTGAACCCGATATGTCACCTGAGTTGCGCCAAGTGATGTTAAGTACAGCTTTGCAAGATGCTGAAAGGATGCGCAAACTGGTGCAAGATTTTTTGACCCTTTCTCGGCTAGAAAGCGGACGGATCGAATGGAATGTTGAAGCATTGAATCTTAGCGAATGTGTGGAATTATCCTTGAGTAATGTTCGGGCCCACAATAAAGATACGGTATTGCCTCAGATTGTTAATTTAGTGACCGATGAAATGCCTTTAATTCAAGCTGATGGGGAATGGTTAGTAGAAGTGCTAGCGAAATTGTTGGATAATGCTTGTAAGTTTACTTCTCCAGAGGGAAAAGTCACTATTGAAGTGAGTCGTACTAATCCTGATAGTTTGGAATTGACGATAGCTGATACTGGAAGAGGCATTGAACCCAAACGCTTAGAAACAGTATTTGATCGATTTTATCAAGAAGAAGGGGCTTTACGTCGCAGTGCAGGGGGAACTGGGTTAGGATTAGCTATATGTCGTCAAATTGTTCAAGGTTGGGGTGGACAAATTTGGGCAGACTCCCAAGGAAAAGATTACGGCAGTCAATTTCATTTTACAGTGCCAATTTATGTCGACAAAATTTCCCATCAAACAGCAAATAAACGTCAATCTCCTTCTAAGTCTTTGACTAAGAAAAATAGCCGAAAACGCTCATCTTAATGATTAGATTAGCTATTATTCGTATATTTAAAAAGGGCTTAGGTTTTAGGAAATAAGAAATTCAG
>JBCDDV010000660.1:0-2792 GCA_039180145.1 Cyanobacteria bacterium P01_G01_bin.49
CCACTATTGGGACTCATTTAGTACAACAACTGACCACTGAAGCATCAGGTATTCGTATTCGCATCAGTAATCTCGATAAAGAAACTGTGATGGATGCGTTAGATAATAACCGTGTTGATTTAGTAATCGATGTTAGATTACCTCTCAAAAGCTGGCACGTAGAACAGGTTTTGTACCAAGAAACCTTTGTTTGTGTCTTGAGAAGCGATAGTCCTCTAACGGAATTGTCGATGGAAGATTATCTTATGCGATCGCATATTTTGGTTTCGATGCGTGACGATTTTCAAGGGGTTAGTGATGAAATCCTCAAGCGCGAACAGCAATCTCGACAAGTTATTTGGTCTACGTCTCACTTTATGAGTGTTCCGTTTCTTGTGGCTAATTCGGACTGTGTGGCATTGCTTCCTCAACGGATGGCGCAGCAATGTGCTAAAGCAATGAATTTGAATTTATTGCCGCCTCCCATTGAAATTGGAGAATTTACGGTCTCAATGGTTTGGCACCAGCGTAATACAAATCGTCCCCAACATCAATGGTTACGGGAACAAGTTATTGATGCTACTCAGAACATTTAATAACCTGAGTTCGGGATCAGAAAATCTAGTAGAAAGTCGAGAACAGGGAGAAGTGAAGATGTAAGGGAGGGGATGTGAGGAGAGGGAGAGGAGGAAGTAAGGGAATTAGGGGAAGACAATCAACAATCAACAGAACTCCCCAATTCCTTAAACCGAACTGAGGTTTGTTATTAAAAGCAATTAATACCCCAACTTTTCTAATACCGATTTCGTCGAAACGATATGACGATCTAACCCTAGTTTTTCTGGTTCAACACCTACTGCTAAAGCGACTAATTGGGGTAAATGTAATACAGGTAAACCTAATTTTTGTTTAATCACTTTTTCAACTTCTGGTTGTCTTGAATCTAAGTTTAAATGACACAAAGGACAAGGAGTGACTAAACAATCAGCACCTGATTCTATTGCATCTGTTAGGTGATTTCCTGCCATTTTAAAGGATTGTTCTGTAGCATAACTTGATAATGGCCAACCACAACATTGTGTTCTCCCTTGATAATAAATAGGGGTGGCTCCCACAGTGCGAAAAACGTTTTCTAAGGACTCTGGTTGAAACCGATTATCATAGGGAAGTTTATCTTGAGTTCGTAATAAATAACAGCCATAAAAGGCAGCACATTTGAGTCCTGATAATTTACGTTTTACCTTTTGCTCTAAGGTATCGAGTCCATAATCTGCAACTAATGCCCACAATAAATGTTTAACATCTGTGCTACCTTGATAGGGAGAACAATGCTCTTTTTTTAAAAATCCATTGACTTGCTCCAAATATTCGGGATCATTTTGTTGCGCGTCTTTTAATCGTTCATCAACATGACCAATTACTCCTTGACAGGTACTACAATGAGTCAACAAAGGTAAGTTTAAGGACTCTGCTAGAGCAATATTGCGCGCATTAACCGTATCTTCTAATAGTTGCGAATCTTCTTTGTAAGTTCCTGATCCGCAACAAGCAGCTTTTTTCAATTCTATTAATTCTATTCCCAAAGCGTCAGTTAAGGCGGCTGTTGATAAATATAGCTCGCGACAAGCCCCTTGAGCAACACAGCCAGGATAATAAGCGTATTTTAGCATTGAATGTAATATATCAACGGATGGATCTCTTCTTCTATCATAAGGAGAGATTGTCTCTTTTTTCTATCGGTGTTCAGGGTTTCTTAATGATTACTATTAGTCTTGATAAGAGCTTGGGTTAACCCCTCTAAGGTATATTCTTCTGCTTCTATATCAACTCTATCGAATAATTCATAACAAGTTTTTGAGGTTTGGGGGCCAATAGACGCGATGCAGATATTCTCTAGCAATGAAGGTACAGTAAACTCAGAATAGCTCTTTAATTTTTGATTTAATAAAGTATAAAAATTTTTAACAGTTTTAGAACTGGCAAAAGTAATAATATTAACTTGTTTGTGTTGTAATGCTTGCCAAACTTCAAACTCAATTTTTTCGGGACACCCTGACTGATAAGCAGGAACTTCTACTACATTTGCCCCTTGTTTTTTTAATTCTTTGACTAAGACTTCTCTTCCCCCTGTTTCTACGCGAGGAAATAAGATTTTTTGATTGAGTAAGTTTTCAGGAAAATTGTCAACTAACGAATCCGCCACAAAATTAGGCGGAATAAAATCAGGATTCAAACCATACTCTTTTAAAAATAAGGCCGTTTTTTTACCAACTACTGCAATTTTAATTTGACCTAAAACTCGAATATCTTTCCCTAATTCTCGCAATCTTTGGAAGAAGAATTTAACTCCATTTGCTGAGGTTAAAATCAACCAATGAAAAGATGACAATTCTTCAATAGCCCTATCTAATACTTGCCAACTAGACGGAGGGAGAATTTCTAAGGCTGGCATTTCTAGGGTTATTGCACCTTGCTCTTGTAACATAAGACTGAATTGACTTGACTGTTCAGCAGCGCGGGTGATTAAAACTGTTTTTCTTGTTAAAGGAAGATGAGAAGGTGATGACATATTTCTTAAATTAATAACTTGTCCAATAACAATAATGGCCGGAGATAAAGCAATTTCTAACACTTCATCTATTATACTATTTAAAGTGCCAATCCAAATCTGTTGTTGACGACTGCCTCCCTCTCGAATAATCGCAATTTTTTCATCAGGCGATCGCCCGTTTGTGATCAAGTTCTCAATAATTTTAGCTAGATTTCTCGTTCCCATCAAAATAACTAAAGTATCAATTTTCGCCAAGGCTTCC
>JBCDDV010000661.1:0-2791 GCA_039180145.1 Cyanobacteria bacterium P01_G01_bin.49
AATTCTTTGAGTAATGGGATGCTGCCAATCTTCATTAACATAAACTAATAAATTATTGGCTGGTACTCCTGGAGTCGGTTCTACCGTAACATCAAAGCGAGACTGAACGTTTATTGATCCTCGCCAAGATTTTTCGTTGTCTTTAACCCGAAATAGTAAATGAGGAGTATCGTCTAGATCTCGATAAAATGTTTCAATTTGACCCACCAACACCCCATAACCATCCTCTAGACCTTGAGGTAAGTCGGAAATAGATTGAGGTTGAGCAGGTAAGTTCGGAACGTCGGCCAAGGTAGTTTCAAACAGGCTACTACTTTCTAGCATCCTTTTTAATTCCTCTAAGTCTTTGGTGATTAGAGGATTACGAATTTCAGATTGGTTAAAAACCCATTCATTGAAAGCAATTTCCCAATCTCTGGGGGGGTCAACCAAAGCCCACCGTCTCATATTGTCGATATCTTCTTCATATAAACCATCTAATTCATACACCAACATCATGTATAAAACACAACGAGCCACATCCCCTTGGGTACGGGAAGGAACGACCCATTCTCCTTCAAAATCCAGACCCGTTTGTGTTACTGCTATAGGATTTAATGGGACTCGCCATGTGTTAGGAATTATCGAATCTCCCTCCGTGTCAAATTCTCTTGTGCTACGTCTGGAATTTAAGTCACTATAAGCAGCCATGAAATTGAGGGGATTGGTAGTTGCTCCATTAATCACTGCCTGGGGTTTTCCGGCGGTAGCTAGACGAGTTTTCAGCACACTCTGGGGAACGATATGTTCAATACTATGTCCGTTTCTGTAGAGTTCAGCAATGGGGATATCAGCGTAGACAGAAGTTACCCAACCATTATTATTGTCTAAGAAAAAACTCCAAAAATTTTCATATTTGTCCTTACTGTTCCAATCTTTGTAGTCTTGTTCGGATGTAAAGACTCCACCCGCTTTTTTAAGAAATTCTGCTCGTTCCATAACGACTCCTACTTTGCCAGAAAAGTTACTCAGTTTGTTCAAATTTGGGAAATTTTGAATTGATAAGTTTTATGAATTTACGATCAGTTAATAATCAGTCCATTCATTATTTCCAAGGATTTTTAATTTGAAATAGGGTTGGATTTCCCTTTAATAAACCATCATAAATAATGATAAATTGACAACAATCATCGATATCTTTAATAACAGTTATTCCTTCTGCTTTAGCATTATCAGAAGTAGGAATTTTTCCGAGAGAGATAAGGATTATTTCTTCTGGTTTATCTCTACCAGGAATACCATCAACCCCATTCCAGAAATAAAGCTCATAGGAAGCTAAACCATCACTGACAGGCCCTGCAATAATCAAAAATCCATCTTTGACCTTAGTTATATCTCGGATGCCATTCCCCTTTAGATCTACAAAACGTAGTTCGTAATCTGATTCGTTTTGAACATCTTCAAAATCTTTTATTACCATTATGGGGACATAATTATCACGGAGAACTGGCCCTCTAAATCCGATATATAAAGTGTTACCTTTAGAGGCAATTTCTTCAATATCAACCCCATTCTCTTTACTAGGAATTTGATTGAAAAGTCCTAGAATACTGTTGTTTTCAATAATTTCTTTAATCCGAATAATTTTTCTTTGTTTCTCATTCTTTTCTTTGCCTGTTTGAGAATCAAGTGTTAAAACGAAAATGCTATTTTTCTTGTCTTCATAAATAACTTTTGTTAGTCTTTTTCGATTCTCCTCGTAAGTTTTGTCAGATTTAATTTTTGAGCGTTTTAAGGAATGAGAACCAATAACAAATAAAGTTTTTTCATCACTAATTGACATTCCTTCAATATCAATTTCTTCATCGTCATTTTCTGCAAGAACAGGAAGCTCAATTTCCAACTTTTTTTTGACTTTATAGATAGCTTCCTGTTCTTGCTTTTTTTCTAAAATTTGAATTTTCCGTTTACTTTCATCAGAACCAATTGCTAGAAAATTTCCAAAAGAGATAATAGCACTAATATCTTTATCTTCATGAATTCTTCCATCAAAGTTGATATTTTTTAATTTTTCAATCTTGTTTTTTTCTCCTAGTTCAGAAACTACTGTTTCTAAATTAGTAGACTTGTATCTTGATACTAAATCTTCCCAAA
Organism: Cyanobacteria bacterium P01_G01_bin.49; assembly: GCA_039180145.1. Taxonomy (GTDB): domain Bacteria; phylum Cyanobacteriota; class Cyanobacteriia; order Cyanobacteriales; family Microcystaceae; genus JBCDDV01. Next base: position 2,134 of record JBCDDV010000661.1, read on the forward strand.
TTGTCATTAGTGAAACCTCAAAAACTGTAATTAGTCGAACACACTAAAATTGATAATTGGGTAAGGGAACATTGGTTAAATTTCTTGTTCTCTTTAATAACTTGCTTTCTCTAGTCCTGTCAATGAAAAAAATAAATTATGTCTAAATTTGCGTAAAATCCTGGATATAATTCAAGAAATTGGCCTAGATGATTCAGTAAAATCACTCAAGTTTAGGTAAAAATATTGAAATAAAAAGTAAAGAAAGTTAACAAAATAAAGAAAGACAAAAAACGTCTACCCCATAAAACTAATAATCACACTACTTCAAATTTCTCGACAGCTTAGCCTCAAGCAAAGCCAATACTCCTTTGTCCAACTCAGTCAATCAAGGTCTATCCAGTTTGTCCAGTTCTGCCAAGAATTCCCTCATCTACTTGAAGATAGGCGATCGCGTCTTTAATTCAGACTTAAGTTGGTTTAAGTTGACTCCAATTTCATCACCAAAGTAGAAGTGTGCAGGTTATTTTCAGTGAGTATCGGTACTAATTAACGGCAAGGGGCAAAAGTTCAGGCGATCGCAATTTTGGGGTAAGATGAGACGGGTTGTGTGTTATGGGTGAAACGTCGTCATCAAAAGACTGCGTTTCGTTATACCAATTTCCCAAACTTAGGCTAC
>JBCDDV010000662.1:0-2778 GCA_039180145.1 Cyanobacteria bacterium P01_G01_bin.49
ACTTTCTCCATCAGAGCAAAAAGGTTATAGTAGCAACCAAAAAAAACATGCAACCCCATCTCGATGTGATTACCATCATTATCAACCCAACTGCCAACTTTTCCCCCAACAAAGGGGCGAGATTCAAAGATTTCAACCTCGCACCCTGCATCCACTAAGTCAATAGCGGTGGCCATTCCTGCTAAACCTGCACCAACGATCGCAACTCGCATTTTGTCTTCCTTATCTCATTTTCTTTACATATTGTAATAGACAGAGGACGTACTCTTACGATAAGTTGCTCAATTGTTAGGAAAAATATCGGGTTCAGCAGGAACTTATTAAGGGGTGAAACCTACCTCAACTGATTGATAATCGTCTAAAAAACGCCCATAAGTACAGCAGTTGTAAATATAACAATCATGGCTGTAATAATCATCAAGATCATAAAATAGGGAGCATGATTGATCTGCTCTAAATATTCGTTTCTTTTACGATCATTCTCATCTAGGGGTTTAAAGTGTAGATCGAGCATAAGATTTTTTCTCCATCAGGCATCAAATTAAACCAAGATGATATGTTTTATTGCCAAAACGTTGCGCGAATTAGCCCACTTTTGATCATTAAACTGTTTCTAAACATTCGACTCCTAACTCGAACCTCTATTTTTTGGGTTAATTAGATTGACTTCAAAAGGCTTAACGCCCAATTATCTTGGTGGTTAAATATCATCATTTTATAACTTTATTGTAACCAATTGAAGAAGAATAAGTTATGATTTTCTGTGAATATTTGTTAAACGATTAAGGTCAGAAAAAGCGTCAATACAAATAATCTGTTCTCTGTGTTCTCTAATTTTTTCCGATAATCCCCAATAGAAATGCTATGAGCAGTGGGCTAAAATCAGAAAAGAAAAAATTTACTTTTAATAATTAATACCTTGACATCTTTCCCTAACTTTGTTGAGACAAATCAGCCGATGACTCCCTTTGACGTTATTGTTGTCGGTTCAGGTGCCGCAGGACTATACGCTGCTTTATGCTTGCCCAAGCACTATCGAGTGGGATTAATCACCAAAGATACCCTAAAAACCGGAGCTAGTGATTGGGCCCAAGGTGGAATTGCTGCGGCGATCGCACCCAATGATTCTCCGACTTTTCATCTTGAAGATACCCTAAAAGCAGGGGTTGGCCTCTGTGATAGCCAAGCTGTCCAACTTTTAGTCGATCATGCTGCTACTGCCATTGACTCTCTGATCACGATGGGAGTCGCCTTTGATCGCAAGGGTCAACAATTAGCCATGACCCTAGAGGCCGCCCATTCCCATCCTCGTGTTCTCCACGCTGCAGATACCACTGGACGAGCTATTGTCGCTACCCTGACAGCTAAAGTGATGGAATGTCCCAATATTGAGATTATTGCTCAGGCGATCGCTTTACAATTATGGATCGATCAAACCAATCAACGATGTCAAGGATTAAGTGTTCTCTATGAAAACCAAATTTCCTGGATTCAAGCAGGTGCGGTTATTTTAGCGACGGGGGGAGGCGGACAGGTTTACGCCCAAACCACTAACCCAACGGTAAGTACGGGGGATGGCGTTGCTTTAGGGTGGCGTGCAGGAGCCACTGTGCGGGATTTGGAATTTTTTCAATTTCATCCCACCGCCTTAACCAAACCTGGCGCGCCTCATTTCCTAATTAGTGAAGCAGTACGCGGAGAGGGCGCGCACCTGGTAGATAAAGAAGGTCAACGCTTTGTTTTCGACTATCATCCGTCGGGTGAATTAGCCCCTAGAGATGTGGTTAGTCGGGCAATTTTTAGTCATTTACAAAAAAATGACTCTGATCCATCTCAAGACAATGTTTATCTTGATTTACGCCCTATCGAACCTGAACGCATTCGTCGCCGTTTTCCTAACATTATTCAAGTCTGTCAAGAATGGGGCGTTAATGTCTTTAAAGAACTGATTCCCGTTGCGCCGGCCGCTCATTATTGGATGGGAGGAGTGATGGTTGACTTGCATAATCGTACGTCGATCCAAGGGCTTTATGCGATTGGAGAAACTGCTAGTACAGGAGTACATGGAGCCAATCGTCTTGCCAGTAATTCTCTGTTAGAGTGTTTGGTATTTGCTGCCCAATTATCAACGATAGAAGTAATTTTACCCCCAAAAATCAATTCTCAACCCGACTCGACGCTTCAAGATAAAGGAGAATGGGAATCAGAAATCGAAGAAATTATGCACATCCGTCAAAAATTACCCGTTTTGATGTGGCAAAGTACAGGAATCTCTCGCACTGAGACTGTGTTAAGTTCTGCTTTAGAACAGGTTAAGCTCTGGCAAGCTCAGTTAGCAACCCTTAAAATCAGTGACCATATCTTAAGATTATCCCCTGGTCAATTTGTTATGTTTGAATCATCACTTGCACAGATGAATTTGCGAACATTTGTTGAAACCCTTAATTTAGTAGATATTGCTGCTTTAATCCTTAAAAGTGCTTTGTTTCGGGCAGAAAGTAGGGGAGGACATTATCGCCTAGACTACCCAGCATCGCTTTCTCAGTGGCAAGTACATACATTAGTTAATGGCGATCGCTGGTGGACAACTCAAGTTAAGTAGTAAACCGTTATTATTTTTCAATTGTCGTTTGAGTGGCTTTCCACTTTCTCATCAAATAATTAGATACCATAGACATAGAGGGGTCGAGTCTACTGTTTCTACAGGTCTTAGCGTAAGACTTTTCACGGACAAATTGGGCAACTAAGGTTAAACTGAACCAAGTTAGGTCAAAATAA
>JBCDDV010000663.1:0-2772 GCA_039180145.1 Cyanobacteria bacterium P01_G01_bin.49
ATAAACGACAGTGATATACGCCGTTGGTGGAAATGTTGAGTTCAAACCTCTTTATTTCTAATCAGACCTAAGCGTATTTTCGTAATATTTGTTCTAAAATCGACTTTTTATGCCTAGTCTTTCAATTATTATTCCGACTCTAAATGAAGCCGCTTATTTGAAACAAACTCTTGAGTGTCTTCAATTACTAGAGCCACTTCCCTCTGAAATTATTGTGGTTGATGGTGGTAGTGTTGACGATACGGTAACGATTGCCAAAAATTATGGAACGATTACTATTGTTTCCCCACTAGCTCGACGAGCTATTCAAATGAATCAAGGAGCTAGAACAGCTAATGGAGAGTTATTATGTTTTCTTCACGCTGATACATTGGTTCCCCAGGATTTAGTAACGCTCATTGAAAAAGCTTTAGACAATACTCAGATTGCCTGTGGAGGCTTTATTTCTCTGATGATGGGAGAAAGAAAACGATGGGTAACCTCTTTCCATAACTATCTTAAGACTTACTATGCACCTTTACTTTTTCGTCCTCATCTCTTTGTCTTAAGGGGTCTGAGGTTGCTATTTGGGGATCAAGTGATGTTTTGCCGTCGCAGCGATTTCTGGCAATGTGGGGGCTTTGATCCCAATTTGCCTATCATGGAAGATGCAGATTTGTGTCTTAAGTTAATCGAGAAGGGGCGTATTTATCTGCTCCATCGTCTAGTACGGTCATCTGATCGTCGTGTTGTTAAATTAGGGGCAATCAAGGCCAACTTGATTTATTTTTGGGTTGGGTTTCTCTGGGGTTTGGGGGTTAAAGCACCCTATCTCAAAAAATTTTATCCTAACATTCGTTAAAATTACGTCTGAGAAATTAAATAAAGCAATAAGCGTAAATTCAGTTAGAACTCAAAACCATGATAATTCTTCACCACTTAAAATGGAGCTTGTTAAATTGGGGACTTCGACTGAAATTTCCCTCTGTTCTCCATATCTCAAGTGATGAGTTGGCTGATTGGTTGGATGATAAACAGAGAAACTCCCCTTTGCTACTAGATACTAGAAGCCCTTTAGAATATACTATTAGTCATCTCAAAAACGCTTACTTGATTCCATCAACGACTCAAGAGTTAACTCACTTGTTGGGATTGGTTCCCTCAACTCCTATTGTGACTTATTGTTCTATTGGCTATCGTTCTGCGAAGGTTGCTCAGCAACTTCAAAATTTGGGCTATGAGCAAGTTTTTAATCTTGAAGGTTCATTATTGATTTGGTTTAGTGAAAACCGTCCTGTCTATCAAGAAGGAGAGCCTGTGGTACATATTCATCCATATAATCGATTTTGGTCGTTTTGGCTCTAATTGACTTTGATATAATTGTTGTGTCTGGGGAAATCCTAAAGCCAAGAGGGTTGAGGTGGCGATCGCTCATCTGAGTGCAGTGGGATAAGCTGAAATTAACGATTAGCTTGGTTAATCAGGAGCTAAACGGTAGCCAACAAGTCCGTAGATTTAATAAGAAGAGAAAATTAGAGCCAACGCCAACTGTCGGAGACAATTATAATATGACTAGCGCTTATTGTGGTTCGCTACCTATAAAGGATTAGGAAATTTTGATAACAGAAAATTCACTGCTTATTCAGCAATACCAAAACTTGAAAGAGCATTATCTTTATCTTTGCTCAATTTTTGATAAGCTACTGCTCTTAACTTCTGATAAAATTTTGAAGGGTCGAGATTAGGAATAAATTGAAGAATTGAGCGATCGCTGTTTTTTACGTGGTACGAATCTTCTACATCAATTTGAGTGATTTTCTCTTGGTTTTCTATCTTCTTGAAGGTCAAGTCTCCTCGGATTTGATAGTTTTGGGAGTTGGCTGATAAATCTTCAGAAATAATCGGCATGGCTTTTTCTATTTCCTTGACTAGTTCTTGGATAGGTGTTAAGCTCCTTGATGGTTGAGAGCTAAAAGCGATTTCTTCTTGGTTTGTAACTTTTTCCGAAAAACTCTTAGTTTCAGTTAACTTTTTACTCCAATCATTAATAACGAATTTCTCAGTAATTAAGCGTTCAAAATCATAACTGAAATGGTATGTTGCTTGTCCCCGTCTTTGCCATAACCTCAGAATCTGTTGAATAGAAATCGCTTTATAACGACCTTGATACAAAGCTTCTATAATACCTAGTCGAATCCAATAAACTGAATAATCCGCCGACCATTCTTGAATTAGTTGAGTAATAGAGACTCCATTGAGGTCAAACCCATAGCGAAATAATAAAGCCGAGATTTGGGTAAAGGCTTTGTCTTGGGACTGAGTCCTGAAATTTTCTTGATCCATTGAGTCACGTTTATTGAAGTTTGCACCTCATCTTGGTAGCCCAATTTTCAGCCACATAACAAAAAACTCTGGTTCAGTTTCCTCTTATTAAAATCGAGTTTTCTCTCAAATACGGTTAGCTCAAAGGTAATTGGCGATTATTTCCTCCGCTTCGTAAATCGGTTGGCGTTCTACCAGTCCAGTGAAGTATCTCTTAGGTTACTCATTTTCTGTTAAAATGTCAGTCCTAAAAAAAAGGGAATTAAAAAGAATTTATTAGTACACTAAAGGGAATTAAAAAGAATTAAAGGGAATTAAAAAGAATCAAAAGACAAAAAGGTTAATTTAGCTTGGAGAGAACAGGAAGCTAAAATCAATAGCGATCCCGCTGCGCTCCGTGCGACTGCCTCATCCCCATCCCTAATCTCCAACAATGTCGCTGAATTTTACCGAAACTTATGGTTGCTTTTA
>JBCDDV010000664.1:0-2763 GCA_039180145.1 Cyanobacteria bacterium P01_G01_bin.49
GGTGTCTCAAACCCTGAAAATAGGAGAAATTTTGTCTTTAAGGGGATGGGTAAAACCACAAACTGCGGACTTTTTTGCTGAAAATTGGCCCTCATTAGTTAACGAACCAAACCGACACCCAATCGGACAATATTTTTACCAAGCATCTTTATTAAACGAAGCACAGATCGAGAGTATTCTGTCTCAGCAGAAATCAGGACAAACCTGGATTCGCTTTGGGGCTTTAGCCGTTTTACTCGGATATCTTAAGCAAGAAACAGTAGACTTATTCGTTAAGTATTTGGCTCCTCCACCTTCGTCACAGCAATTTGTCGCAGTCTCCAAAACAAGAACCGGACAAGAGGAAGAAACTGAGGAAGAAGAAGAAATCCGTTGGATTGGTTAAGGTCAAGCTACCTAATATTCTAATTAATTGCTACGGTTCAATTAGATTTTGGGATTCTTGGCGAAGGATATTGAGCTTTTGTTCTTCTTAATTTCAATAAGGGATAAATTAACACTCCCCTTAAGGGTAAAGCAGAAGCCGCTAAACCCCTCAGTAGATAGGTTCGATAAAAAAAGCATAATTAACTATTTCTTCTCCTCCAGAAGTATAACTTTTCAAAACTTCGGGGGATAAATTAACATTCTCCTTTAAGGTAAAGTAGAAGCCGCTAAACCCCTCAGTAGATAGGGATTAAAATCAATGGCTATACCGACTTCTGTGACTGCTGCGAGATAAGTCAGCAGAAACTCAATTCCCTGACGGATGGATAAATTCTCATCTTGTTTCAAGTTAAATAAAGAAAAATTACTGTTAAACTCTTTCTGCTTGATAAACTAGAAGACAGGGATGTCTCAATTCAAGAGCATAACAACGTCATTTTAACTCGAAACCCTAACTCAATCTTGTAAACGTCAAGGGGATAAACAACATTATGGGATTATTTGATCGCCTCGGCCGAGTTGTTCGCGCTAATCTCAACGATCTGGTCAGTAAAGCAGAAGATCCAGAAAAAGTTTTAGAGCAAACTATTATTGACATGAGCGAGGACTTGATCCAACTAAAACAAGCCTTTGCTCAAACAATTGGTTCTCAAAAACGCACAGAAAAACAATATGACCAAGCTCTCATAGATGCCAATAAGTGGGAACAACGGGCAAAATTGGCTCTCTCGAAAGGAGAAGAAAGTTTAGCAAGAGAAGCATTGGTGCGCAAAAAAGGCTTTGCTGAGACCGCAGCCACCCTCAAGGGGCAATTAGACCAGCAAAAAACCCAAGTTGAGACAATGCGCCGCAATCTCATGGCGTTAGAAAGCAAAATCTCTGAAGCTAAAACCAAGAAAAATATGCTTGTTTCACGGGCCAAAGCAGCTAAAGCTAATCAAGCTCTCCAAGAAACCATGAGCGGACTCAATACTAGCGGCTCAATGGCCGCTTTTGAGCGTATGGAAAGTAAGGTTTTAGATATGGAAGCTGGTGCGCAGGCAGTAGGAGAGTTAGCAGGAACAGGTCTTGAGAACCAATTTGCAGAACTAGAAGCTGGGGGTGGAGTAGACGATGAATTAGCGATGCTGAAAGCGCAAATGACGGGATCTGCTGAACCGAAAGGAGCCTTACCAGAAGCATCTAGCAAAGAAGCCTCACCTCCCCAAGATCAAGCAGTTGACGGGGAGTTAGAGGAATTACGCCGTCAACTAGATAATTTGTAAGAGTTAGCGGGGTGTTGAGAGATTTTTCCCCTGATGAGTAAATGATTGATCAACACTCTGTTGTCTAAATATTTCGCTGTAAGCTAATAACTGATAACGGAATCATTAATCGCTAATAACTGAATTATGAGTAATGTTCTCGAAATTACAGATCCCAAATTTGAAGCAGAAGTATTCAACGTAGATAAGCCTGTATTGGTTTATTTTTGGGCATCTTGGTGTGGCCCCTGTCGTTTAGTGTCTCCTTCTATCCAGGCGATAGCCAGTAGCTACGGCGAACGCCACAAAGTGGTGAAATTAGAAGTTGATGCAAATCCTGACGCTGTCTCAAAATGCAAGGTTGAAGGGGTTCCCGCTATTAGACTCTTTAAAAACAGTCAACTTTTGGCTTCCCATGAAGGGGCGATCGGCAAACAACAACTTGAGACGATTTTAAGCGAACATCTTAACTAAATAGTTAACATAGAGCAGGCAATGGGCAATATAAAACCATACTTTTTTCCTATCCTGCCTTCCAAATTCTCTCCAAGTTCAAGTTGATAAATCTGCTATAATTTTTCTTATTTTCTCTTTCAACTTGGGTAAATCGTCTGCAACAATCAACCGAACTTCTTCTAAGTCTATGTGCAGATAATCGTGGATTAAAACGTCTCGAAATTCTGCTATTTTTCTCCATTCTATGTCGGGATAAGCTTCTTGATTATTTAGATTAAGCAAAAGTTGCGATCGCTTGATAATCTTTTACTACTTACTAATAAAAATCTTCTAAACTTTGAACCGCTACTTGATCATTAAATAGTTGTCATGATTAGTATTGACATTAGGCGATTGCATTCTATTCTTCGATAATGATAACGAGCATCATTCATTTTGTAATCATAGTGCTTTTTTGAATAGTTATACACCAGAAGATATGACGTTCTTTTGTATAGTCACCATAACCTAAGTGAGTACACAAAATAAATTGCACAGTTGGGAGAGGGAACAGGGAACGGGGAACGGGCAACAGGGAAGAAATACAGCCATTTTAAATTCTTAGTAAAGTGTGCAATTAATTATGACTAGGTACTTA
>JBCDDV010000665.1:0-2760 GCA_039180145.1 Cyanobacteria bacterium P01_G01_bin.49
AACCATTAACCATTAACCATGAACAATTAACTATTAACCATTAACAAATATTCTTCCAAAGCTTGACTCATTACCTCAGCAGAAACCGCTTGTTTTAGCCATAATTCTAAAGCTGCTGCCCCTTGATACACTAACATATCTAAACCATCAATTGTCATTAATCCCTGTTGCTTTGCATCCTTAAGGAACTGTGTTGGACTAGGAGTATAAATAAGATCGTAAGCGATCGCATTATTGGAAATTTGTTGCCACAAAGAATGATCAATCGGAGAATTATTCACATTAGGAAACATCCCAAGGGGTGTGGTATTAACGATTAATTCCGTTTCTGGTAATATTGCTGATAATTCATCCCAAGGGTGAACAGTAATTGACGTTTTCAGGTTACTATTTTCCCAACTTTGCTGAAACTTTTTTAATTTATTTCGATCTCGTCCTAAAATACGAATTTGAGAGCATCCCAACTCAGCTAATCCTACCACAACAGCCCTCGCTGCGCCACCATTTCCTAATATTATAGGGTTGGTTGTTTGCCAATTTTTTGATAATCGTTTTAAAGGGGCTAAAAATCCAATAACATCCGTATTAGTGCCTTGCCAGCCGATTTCTGTCCACCAAACGGTATTGACTGCCCCAACTAATTTAGCTATTATGGTGACTTCTGATAGCAAAGGTAAAATAGCTTGTTTATAAGGAATCGTAACATTAAATCCTTGCACACCAACGACAGAAAAACCCATTAAAGCTGTCTCTAAATTTTGGGGTTTAACGGGAAAAGGAATATAGATATAATCTACGCCTAAATCTGCGATCGCTGCATTTTGCATCACAGGAGATAAAGAATGTTCAACGGGATCGCCAATGATACCCAACAATTTTGTGGTTCCAGTAATTGTCTGCATAAAAGATGATAGATAAGTCAAAAGTTATTCTTTATTTTGATCGCAGATAATTCATATTTTGAGCGATTAATTCACCCCTTATTTAAACTTAATCGCTGTTCCGCTAGCCGTGATTAATAATAATACACCTTGCTCATCGACATTAATCGTTCCTGTATCAATTTCGATACCAATTATACCATTAGCCCCTAATCTTTCCGCCCGCTTTTTTAATTCATTCATTGCTTCTTCATGACCTCGCTGAAAGACTTTCTCATAGCTGCCTGTTCGTCCTCCAATAAAATCCCGAATACCTGCAAAAAAGTCTCTTAAAGCATTACTTCCATAAACCACTTCAGCCGTTACAATGCCTAAATAAGACTCTATTTCTTGTCCTTGAATAATATCAGTCGTGGTTAAAATCATTATCAAATTTCCTTTCGTTTATCTTAACAACTATTGACTTAATGCTCGCAAAAATCGCTTCATATTAGCAAACATTCCTGATTTTTTTAGCTGAGGAAAATCCCTATTTTCTTCATTCCCTTTAGTTGCTTTGAGTATTATGTTTTCTAATGCTTCACCTATCGGTTTTTGAGGTTCTTCGGTAATCAATTCATAGCCTTCTTCTTTCTCTAAATAAACCAGCCAAGCTGAAGGATAAGAACGCAATACCACTGCCCCATCTAAGGGACGAAAATAATATACAGAGTCTAGGGTACTAATAAACCGTTCCCGCAGTTGACGGGCAGCATAACCAATGCCCACAATAGAAACATCTTCTAGTTGGGGAATGAGAAGAATGACGGGGCGATGATCAGCCAGATTACATAATTTTTCAACGGTTCCCACTTCCACCGAGGAGGGAGAAACGACCAAAAATGCTTCATCTGCTTCAGAAACCTTATTTTCCACTGTCGTTATTCGACTGCCCAAGTCTGTTACTCTAAAGGTAGTCTCACCCCAGTCTCGACGCGCTAACGCGGCTGCCCCTGTATCGGGAAATATTACTTTTAGACCCGACTCTTGCCCCTCAAACAACGAGATAAACTCTAAAGCAAGGCTTTGAGCTTGTAGTTCAATTTCTGGGATGACAATTTCTAGGCAAATGCGTCCAACACCGTCTTTTAGGGCAAGTTTAGCGGCTTCTTTCGCTTGAGAGACGACTTGTTCTAAACTATTGGGGACTTCCAGCATAGTGACCATGATTTAAGCGATCGCTATTATTGTACAGGAGTCTGGAAAGGTGAAGAGGGGAATGACGGGAAAGTCTAATTGTTATAGCGGACAACATTAAGATGATCATTGGCATTTTAGCGGTACTTTCTGCCTCAGCAGCAGCAGGGATGAGAATTGCCCTGCCTTTATTAGTTGTTGGATTACTGCATAATGATTTATGGTCAGATGTTCCTTTGTTGTCTATGATACCGCCGCAAGTCTTAATTTGTATTTTAACCAGTTGGTCATTATTTGAATTATTTGGCTCAAAAAGTTTATTGGGACAACGCATTTTACAGATTGTACAATTAATTTTCAGTCCATTGGTTGGTGGTTTACTAGGCATAACAGTGGTTAAAATAGCCAACTTGGAAATAGAACCGTTATGGTTAATTGGAATAATTGGAGGAACTTTTGCTTTAATTTTAAACTTGGTTCAAGCAGGATGGTTTTTTCGGCTTCGAGGTTTGCCAATTTGGGCGGTTTTTCTCGAAGATATTATTTGTGTATTATTAGTTTTATTTGCCTTTAACGATCCTCAAAAAGGAGGATTAATTGCTTTGATGTTATTATGGATTGCTGTTAGAAGTTCAACAGCTTGGCGACAATGGTATAAAGGAAGTCGGAAGTCGTAAAAAAGCACCAAAATTAGGTTATTAGT
>JBCDDV010000666.1:0-2757 GCA_039180145.1 Cyanobacteria bacterium P01_G01_bin.49
GGATCAAACCCTTTTAGCCTCTATTCCTCAACCTCATCCTTGTATGTACGGTTGGCCAAGTAAAAATTTCCTCAATTATGATTATCAGCCTGTAAAATTGAGTGACATTGAATACAATTTTATGGAAGCTTGCAATGGTAAATCAACAGTGAAGAAAATTCTGTCAACTGTGCCCTTAGAATTAGAAGAAGTTCGTTCTTTACAGCAAAAACAATTGATTATTTTGAATCCGGAGGAATCATCTCAGAAATATTAATCCTCTTAATCTCAATTAGAACTTCGATCTAAAATTGAGTAATAAATGATCTAATTTGTACCATGACAGAACTGATGTAACTTTTCTATAACTTGCCTTCTTTTTAAGGATAAGTTACTAGGTTTTCTAATTAAGCTAAAAGAATAAAGGTGATCAGTGAAATGTTAAGTCTCATTACAAAAATAGCCATAAGACTTGTAAGGGGTTAAGGGTATTCAGGTATGATAATCCAAGTTCTTTAAATAGCCAAGTTCTAAACAATAATGAATCTCAAAATCGTTGAAAACTTTGATGCTAGTTTTGACCTCACACCAGAAGCAAAAGAAGTACTATTTAGTTTATTAAGTAGCCCAGACTTTTTACAGCAAATTTGTCAACAAACTTCAGTAATTTTATTAGAATTTACAGAAATCTTATTTCAACCTGTTCCTTACAGTAGCCAAACTCCCAAAGGAATGCCTCATGAGGTTGAGAAATATCATGATTCTGATGACTATATCATCATTAATGTTCCACCGAACTATATGTTTAAAGCAAAAATATTTAATCCTAGTCGCTTATGTGCTGTTTATCATAAAGTGACTTGAATTTTTCTGAATTAACTAACCTAATTATATTTCTAGAAAATTCCTATGACGACTCAAACTGAAACCCCAACTCTCAATTCCTTAAATTACTTACCCTATCTAAACGAAATGGGAACCATTTCTGAAGAATTACAAGGAAAAATTGGTGTTTACGCAATCTTTGATCAAGAGAAAAGCTTACAATTTGCTGGTTATTCTCGTGACATTTTTTCTAGTTTAAAACAACATTTAGTTCGTCAACCGAATAATTGCCATTGGATAAAAGTTCAGACCATTACTCGTCCAAGTCGTACCATTTTAGAAGAAATAAAAAATAATTGGATTGCCGAGAATGGAAACAGTTCCTTAAGTAACGAAGACCTCCAAGCAGCTTGGACACAACCCATTGATGCTAAACTATCTATGACAGAACAAGAGAAAGAAACCTACAAAAAAGGTGATGAACTTTCCCAAATTAAGCTGTTAAAAAATATTGCCAGACGAGTTCAAGCTGAAATTGAAGCAACACTAAAACAGCGAAGCATTCAGATGGAAATTCGTTTTAATCCTAAACTTAAGGAGCAAGGATTATTAGATTTAAAGTAGTTAGAGGCAGAAAAGTTCGAGAGTCTAGGTATTAGGTCGATGTAAACTACGATAACTAGGTAAATGTTGTACATTTAAAAGTAGTGCAAATTTTGTATTGGAGACACTAATAATGACTGGCCGCGGCTCTACTGTAATTACAGACCGTATTTTTGGAACCTTAGTCTATTGCTTTGCTATATACGATACCTTATCTTTTGGCAATTTCCTTTTAAATCAATTTCCTGTGTTTAATTATCTCCTCATTCCAGCGTTTCCCATCGCTTTTATCTATGGACTGTTCGGGCAAGCATTCGGAATGTTTGGCAGTTTTATCGTATTTATGATTCTCTTTTTGGCAGTTGTTCGTAACGAAAGAATCAGTCATTTCATCCGTTACAATGCCATGCAATCTATTTTAATTGGTATTCTCTTGGCGTTACTGGGACTAGCCATGCAATGGGTTCTTGTCCCTGCTTTAGGAACCAATAATATTTTGATGGAAACCCTCTTTAACGTAATTTTTCTGGGTGGACTGGCAGCCTCATATTATTCGATGATTCAATCAGCACTAGGACGTTATGCTGAAATTCCAACTATTTCCGAGGCGGCTTATTCTCAGGTTCGTTGGTAGCTTGAGGCGGTTTTGTGGCCGCCATAACCGTATTTTCGAGACTGCCAATACCTTCAATTTCTACCCGCACATAATTCCCAACTTCTAGAGGGCCAACGCCTTCAGGTGTTCCTGTTAAAATGACATCCCCTGGCAACAAAGTCATAATCCGAGAAATATAGGAAACAAGAGCTTGAGGCGAAAAAACCATCTCCTTAATTAGCGCAGATTGTCGTGGTTGAGATTCATTATTAACAAATGTCTGAAGTTTCGCTCCCGCACTTAATTCTCTAATCACCCAAGGGCCCAGGGGACAAAAAGTATCAAATCCTTTGGCTCTGACCCACTGATTATCTTTCTTTTGTAAGTCACGAGCAGTGATATCGTTAGCGATAGTATAACCCCATATTTTAGTACGAGCTTCTTCGGGTGAGCAGTTCTTCGTCAGTTCACCAATAATCAATGCTAATTCCCCTTCATAATCAACCCGCTGAGATTGATCAGGGTAACAAATGGTTTGTCCTTCTGCAATGAGACTTGAAGGGGGTTTGAAAAATAATAAAGGTTCTTCGGGGACAATATTCCCCAATTCAGCAGCATGGGCCCGATAATTGCGTCCCACTGCTACAATTTTTGAGGGAGAACAGGGAGGCAAAAGTGTGTAATTATCTGCTTTTAAAACGACTCCAGTCGGTTGTCCACCTTCCCAAGGTGCAGTATCAAAGATTGCGACACTA
>JBCDDV010000667.1:0-2754 GCA_039180145.1 Cyanobacteria bacterium P01_G01_bin.49
CTTATCCAGCCAAATTTTCCGGGCCTCATCATCCGGTTGAACAGGTTTCTTGGTATGATGCCAAGGAATTTTGCACTAGACTCTCCGAATATAGCAAGCGTTCCTATCATCTCCCTAGTGAAGCACAATGGGAATATGCCTGTCGCGCTAATACTAGCACTCCATTTTATTTTGGAGAAACCATCACCACTGATTTAGCCAACTATTCGGGTGTAGACTGGGAATATCAAGGAAAAATTTGTAGTAAGGGTTCTTATGGACAAGGGCCATTGGGAGAGGATCGACGAGAAACAACACCTGTGGGATATTTTGAACTGGCTAATGGCTTTGGACTATACGATATGTATGGTAATGTTCGAGAGTGGTGCGAAGATATTTGGCATGAAAACTATGAGGGTTGTCCTGAAGACGGAACCCCTTGGATCACTAATAGCCATGACACCAGACGAGTTGTGAGAGGGGGATCATGGAATAGTTGTCCCCACAAATGTCGTTCTGCTTATCGTGGCAAGTTTGATCCCTTCGCTCCCTTCTATGATATTGGGTTTCGAGTGGTGCATTATTAATATGTTAAGGTTTGATTTGCACGGATAAAGACCGCTTTTCTCCTCGATAAATTGGCACAATGGTTGCTGTAATACCTTTATTTTGTAATTCTTGAACCCGCGTCTCAGCTTGTTGGACATTTTGAAACAGTCCCCCTTGGATAACTCCTTCATTGCGACGAATAAAGGCCATCGGTTCTATTACTTTAACTTGAGATAATAATGATGCTTGATTACCTGAGACTTCGACACGGTAGAAACTAGGATTTCCTGTTGGTTGGGGGGTTGACCTTGGCTGAGAATTGAATAGGGGTCGAAGGGTGTTATTGTTAGTGTCAGGAACATTTCGAGCAGGAAGGGTTTGAGGTGCTTCAAATGTATATTCTCGCAGCGGTTGCGATGCTGCCGCGTCAGTAGAGTTTCCCTCAACAGAAATCGGGGTGATCTTTTTCGGTGTTATATCCGGAATGGTTTCTGTCGAAGCTGGAGCAACATTTTTCAGCACAGGAGGGGGAGGTAATTGATGATTAGAGGTACTTTGTGCTGAGCTAGCAGCAACTGACCCCAACATCAAAACTAAGCTAGAGGTAAGGCATAGCCAAGGGCTGGTTTTTCTTAGGGTTTCTGGGAACCAAGTTATTCTTCTAGAAGTCGAGTTACTTAATGGGCGAATTTGAGTAAAAATCATCACAATTAGACCTTTTATGAAACATCCTCACACCTTTGACATCAAGAATTATGCTCGTTGTCATTAGGTCGATTACACATTTACGCTCCATTGTAATATCGAAAATGCTAGCCTAGAAAAAGTTAACAATTAGTTTTTGGCATTTTTAAGAAATATTTCATAATGGATAAGGTCGTTGTTGGGTTATCGGGTGGCGTAGATAGTTCTGTTGCTGCCGCAAGTTTACATCATCAAGGGTATGAGGTGATTGGGTTAACCCTTTGGTTGATGAAAGGAAAAGGCCAATGCTGTTCAGAAGGAATGGTAGATGCAGCGTTTATTTGCGAACAATTGGGCATTCCTCATCATATTGTCGATACCAGAGACCTGTTTCAAGCCAATATCATTGATTATTTAGTATCAGGGTATCAGTCAGGCATTACTCCTCTGCCTTGTTCTCAATGTAATCGTACGGTGAAATTTGGGCCGATGTTGGCCTATGCAAACAAAGAGCTAAATTGCGATCGCATTGCTACAGGTCACTATGCACGCATCAATTATGACGACAAGATGCAACGTTATCAATTATTACGAGCGGTTGATCGCAACAAAGATCAATCCTATTTTTTATACGATCTTTCTCAAGAAATTCTAGCCGGGACGATCTTTCCCTTGGGTGAACAAACCAAGGATGAAACCCGACGTATTGCCACAAAATTTAACCTAAAAACGGCTAGTAAACCCGAAAGCCAAGATTTATGCTTGATTGAAGCTCACGGTTCTATGGCAGGATTTCTTGACCAATATATTAACCAAAAAGAAGGAGATATTGTTGATCTTGATGGTCAATTATTAGGCAAACATCAAGGTATTCATCACTATACCATTGGACAGCGCAAAGGGTTAGGAATTGCAGCCCCTGAACCGTTATATGTGGTAAAACTAGATGCAGTCATGAATCGAGTGATTGTGGGAAACCGTGCTAGTGCAGGGCGCTCTGATTGTACGGTAGGACGAATGAATTGGCTATCTATCCCCGAACCCTCTTCTCCTATCAAAGTAGACGTGCAAGTCCGTTATCGTTCCACAGCCGTTGGCGTTAATGTGATTCCCATTGAAGATCATCGGATCAAGTTAGTCTTTGATGGGCCCCAATTTGGTATTACTCCGGGTCAAGCAGCCGTTTTATATGACGGGGAAATTGTACTGGGTGGCGGAATTATTGAGCAAATTAGGGAAAGCTAAATTGTCGATTATGAAGATAAATTATCAACTTAGGAGAAAGAGTTATGTTTTTCTATCCAATTAACTAAAGAAGCGATTAGTGTGACAATCAAGAGGAGATAGACGACGAGTAAGCTGTTTTCTAGCATTTTACTGTTTTCCTGAACAAGGCTTTAAAATGATTATCTTCTAAAACCTTGAAAAAGCTCTCAGTGAAATTGCTGAATTTCTTTTTTTTAGCATACCTTCTTTTAGTTTTTTCTCTATAAAAAAATGACTAAACTAGACAATTAGCTTAGTCATTTGCCAAGAATGGAC
>JBCDDV010000668.1:0-2745 GCA_039180145.1 Cyanobacteria bacterium P01_G01_bin.49
AGTTTATGCCAGTTCCGAGCAGTTTTTATTAAATACCGAAGCAGCCCTACGTTATTACCGTGACCAGAACCAACATTTTGATACAGTTTATCTCTTAGGCAATCAAAATTTTTCTAAATATCAATTTAGTATTGGCAAAAATACCCAACGCAATGCAAACCATTTCCTTGAACTTTATACTGGGTTAGCTGCACGACATTTCCTTTTTAATGCCCCAGAAAATCAAGGAACTATTGCTTTAAATAGTCGCAAAAATATCCAAGTGGTTAGCTGGAATGACCTACCCGAAAGCTCAATTGTCAAAACAGCGTTGGTCAATGGGGTGCGTTTTGCTTATGCCTGGCTTTCTAATGTGTTGCCAGAATTAAATACCGCCCAGGAAATAGGCATTAAAGCCTTCCAAAGAGGTGCGCCCTGGTTTACAGAGTTCTTCCGTCCTGAACAAGGATGGTTTGGGGCCAGAAAAGGGGAAGAATTGCCCGATTTTAGTTCTCCTCAAGAGCAAAAAAGTAAAGAACTGATCACTGAGTGGTGCAACGACTATTTGCGCTGGATAGCCAATATTCATCAATGTGACGGGGATGAGATTCAACTATTCCGTTGCGACGCTTTTAACTTCAACGGACAAGTGCGAGACGAAACTTTTGCCGATCTCGTCATTGGTGATAACCGAGAAAAAGGCACTAAAGCTCAAGATACGATTCAGAACTTAAAGAATCAACTCAGTCGTAACATACCGAACCTAACCTCCCCAAATACAGGTATGGTGGGACTAGCCAAAGCACTCTATATTCTTTGTCGCCTCTAGGAGATTTGTCAGACTATGTATGGAAACTCTACTAATCAAAGTGTTTTCTTACTTCCTCAATTAAAAGCAGATTGTGATGTTAGCAGCGATCGCCCTGGAGAATGGAATTTACAACCCAGTAAAGCCTTTAATGATGTGGCGACTAGCTTGGAATATCAAGCACCAGGGGCCGTAAAAACCATTAGTTCCGTCCCCACCATGTGGGCCTATCCCCTCACCTTAGAAATGGTGTTATATGACAGTAATCATAGTCTGCGGCCACAAATGATCGAACAGTGGCAGGGAATGTTAGCGGCGATCGCCTTAGCAGAGATGCGAGGATTTCCCTTAAAAGCTAAATTAGTAGAATTAGGCGATCCTCAGTTAAAGGGCGAAGGGTTTGCTCGCTCATTATTTGATTTATTACCAGATTATCGTGGCAGAAATCTCTATACGTTAGAAAATAAGCATCCTTGGCAAGACGTTTATGTCTTTTTGTGGGATAAAAAACCAGTGGGGATGACTTCTCCGAGTACCTTAGTCGTCCCATCTTTAGAAGGAAACTGGGAAACATTGCCTTGGTGGAACCCAGAACAAAAACGATTACAAGCCCCTCAAAATCACCTCAATAAAGAAGAACAAGCCCTATTATGGGGATGGCTAAAAAACCTCACCCAAAAGCTCAATGAACACAACGGAGATAGTAACGCTCTTAATATTATGAAAGGGTTAATTGGGAATTTTCAAGGCACCCTTCAGCAAAATCCTGACCTTACCCTAAGCTTAAGTAAAGATCCGCAATTTTTTGGCGAAATTATCAATCGAGGGGCTTTATTTGCCCTTAATTATCCAGTTCAAGCCCCAGAAAGACCCTCCAGTGTTAAAGTCATTCCCAGTCGAGAAAAAGTCGGCAACCAAAAACCAGATTTATTAATTTATGATCCAGATATGGCGAGGGTTTGGAATAAAAATCCTCAAAATATTTGGCTACATGAAGGGAAAACCTTAGCCTCTCTAAAACCAGAAGAATTTGCCGAATTTAAGAAGCGTTGGCAGCGAGAGGTTATCTTACTTGAAAAAAATGAATTATTCTTACCAGAACTCTATTTCATTGAGTTAGAAGACGGTTTACCAGGAGGATTTTTACCCCCATCTGAAAGCAGCGATCGCCTCTATTTTAATAACCTTCCAGTTACGCCTTTATTGCCTCTCAATTCTATTTTACTTGATTATTTATCCCCTCAAGATTTAATCAATCGCCTCAAATTCCAGATGTTGCGGACAGAAGCAGGAATTAGAGTTCGTTTAACCCTTGATTTACCCTTAAGTGGTGTTGATTTAGAGCAAACCTCTCAATCCTATCGTCTCTATAAAGATTACGAACTCAAAGCAGAAAATAGTCTCGGAAATCAATTACCAATTTTGCAAGTTTGGCCTGATTTTAGTGCAGAAGGATGGCAAGAATATTATGGCTTTTACTACGATGCTGAATTAGAAGATGCCACGTTTCAAGTCAGTTTTCCCACTGCCAGATATAGCAATCAATTTGAGCAAGGATTAGGCAAATATCAAATTGCTAAGTTAGATGAATTTCCTGAATCAATTAACTGTTTTACGGTTAATCATGAGTTGATCGGATTAATTTTATTGAAAAATCCTAGAACCGTTCAATTAAGAAGCAAGTGGCATATTGGGGTAGATTTCGGCACATCTTTTACCAATGTTTACGTAAGTAGTCAGGATCGACCAGAACCCTTAAAACTGGAAAATTTACAACGACAAATTACAGATAGCAACCGAGAAACGTTGCTTAATGTCCTTGTTGAAAACTTCATTCCCACTGACTTTATTCCAAAACAGAAACCTTTACCTTTATCCAGTGTCCTAACCACTCGTCCCAATGAATCTAATGGGAAAATTTATACTCAGAAAAAAATGCGCCCTATCCTTGATGGTCG
>JBCDDV010000669.1:0-2741 GCA_039180145.1 Cyanobacteria bacterium P01_G01_bin.49
GATATAGCTCGATTATATCTAACTTGTCAATCATGAGACTGAAGCTTGTCTACAGTCCGAGAATCCCTGATAATTGATGACTAACCTTTCATCAAAAGTTCTGTGTCTGCTAAGAAAAAATCTCCTCGCTCTTTGGTCAGCATTGCCGGTATTGTTGCCTTTGCTACCTTAATCAGTAAAATTTTTGGTCTAGTTCGAGAACAAGCGATCGCGGCTGCCTTTGGCGTGGGGCCAGTTGTCAACGCTTATGCCTATGCTTATGTGATCCCTGGTTTTTTATTGATTTTGCTAGGTGGTATCAATGGCCCTTTTCATAGTGCTTTAGTCAGTGTTTTAGCCAAACGAGAAAAGTCAGAAGCAGCACCCCTAGTAGAAACTGTCACAACTCTCGTTAGCGTTTTCCTCTTAGTGGTAACTATAGTGCTGATTTTGTTTGCGGGGACATTTATCTCTGTCTTAGCACCAGGGTTGGAAGGCGCATCTAAAGCGATCGCCATTCAACAGTTACAAATTATGGCCCCATTAGCTCTTTTAGCAGGACTAATTGGTATTGGGTTTGGCACCCTTAATGCAGCCGATCAATATTTATTACCGAGTATTAGCCCTTTATTTTCCAGTTTAGCCATTGTGATTGGGGTTTGGGTATTGGGTTGGCAGGTGGGGGACAGTATCAATGCACCCCAAAATTGGTATTTAGGAGGAATTGTTTTAGCCGGGGGAACCTTAGCAGGTGGTTTGTTACAGTGGTTGGCCCAATTATGGGCCCAGTGGCAGGCAGGAATGGGACAACTGCGGTTACGTTTTAATTGGCGTATTCCAGGGGTGATGGATGTGATCAAGGTAATGGCCCCGGCTACTCTGTCGTCTGGTATGTTGCATATTAATGTTTATACAGACCTATTTTTTGCTTCTTTTATTCCCAATGCAGCAGCCGCCATGCGTTATGGCAATTTTATTGTGTTAACGCCTTTGGGCATTATTTCTAATATGATTTTAGTGCCGTTTATGCCTGTTTTTTCTCGGTTAACCGCACCTGAAAATTGGCAAGAATTAAAGGTGAGAATTCGTCAGGGACTTCTTTTGAGTGCCTTAACCATGTTACCTTTATCGGCTATCTTTCTTGCTTTAGCACCGATTATTATTCGAGTAATTTATCAACGAGGTGCCTTTAGATCTGGGGATGCAGATCTGGTTATTCCTGTATTAATGGCTTACGGGTTCGGGATGTTTTTCTATCTAGCTAGGGATGTTTTAGTGCGGGTATTTTACGCGTTAGGAGATGGAGAAACACCTTTCAGAATTAGTATTTTAAATATTTTCCTGAATGGGTTGTTAGATTTTCTGTTATATAAACCCTTTGGCACACCCGGATTAGTTTTTGCTACTATTGGCGTGAATACAGTCTCAATGGTTATTTTTTTGGGGATTTTACATCGTCGTCTTCAAGGGCTACCGTTGCGAGAATGGAGCATGATCCTATTAGCATTAACGGGAATTAGCTTCCTAAGTGGTACGGCTAGTTGGGGAGTTAGTTGGGGTTGGGAAAATTTCTTAGGAAATGAAAATTTACTGCTGCAACTGTTAGAATTAATGGTATCTATGGGGGTTGCTTCTACTATTTTCTTAATGCTTGCGTTAGCATTGAAACTTCCGGAAATGAATTTATTACTTGCTCGTATTCTTCAGAAATTTAAGAAAACTTAAATCGGTAAATAACTAAAAGGAATCAGGAATGTTTAAATTCCTAAGTTCCTGTTTCTTGATTTCTAGTCAATTGTTAGCCATGGGTTGATAATAATTCTTTATTCATTATCATTGTTATTATTATCATTGTCTTGAGACTCGTTTCTATTATTAGAGTAGCGTTTACCGCGAGAATAGAAGCGGGAAGATTTTTGACGAAATTGACGAGCATAAGCTTGATTACGTTCCGCTTTTTCTTTTTTGAGATTACGACGTTTAGCCACAATATTTTCCTCGTTACAATAATAAAAGACTTCTGGAAAAGTCCTGAGATCATGAACCCTTGTCGATTTCCAGAAGAGTTAGTTAATAGAGATAGAATGTCTAGACTCGGTAACTCCGACGACCTTTACTAAAAGAGTTGCGTGATTGCTGTTCACGGGGTCTAGCCTTATTGACTCTAAGTTGTCTCCCCATCCATTCAGCACCATCAAGTTCTTCAATAGCTTTGGTTTCTTCGTCTTCTGTTCCCATCTCGACGAAACCAAATCCCCGCATTCTTCCGGTTTCACGGTCAGCGGGCAGATGAACGCGCTTTACCTCTCCGTATTCAGTGAAGACTTGAGTTAAGTCTTCCTCTGTAACTTCGTAGGCAAGATTGCCAACATAGATCGACATCGAAATGATCTCCTGAATCTTAGGTGTGCAGAGATAAAAGACTTCGGAGAACAGCCGGCCAATATTAACTTCGGACAAGACCTACGCGATACTGACAGCAAACTTAGTCACCGATCCTCATTCTCATTTTCATGGTCTATGTTAGCACTTTCCTTTGGGTCAAAGCAAATTTGTTAGTAAAAATGATAAATTAGATCTGTGACAATCTTAAGCTATTAGTTAGTAACGTAAAAATTGTTTTAAAATCTTTTTAGATTTCACAAAGTTAATTAATTTTTGAGTTTTGACGATCTGGCTTTGGTAGTCACTAAAAATATCGGTTAAAGAGGTCTCTTTAGTTCGACAAAACTATCTAGGAAATAAGCTTATGTCAGACGAAA
>JBCDDV010000670.1:0-2737 GCA_039180145.1 Cyanobacteria bacterium P01_G01_bin.49
AATTTACCCTTTTCTAAAGCTGATGCCAGGGAAAAGTTTTCTCCCAAGCGGGGTTTAAGATGTTCATCTGTTACGGGAAATATACCATCAGATTTCAGATCTTCTAACTGACATTTTCTGATTAATACAGGATTAAGTCCCTGTAGAAATTGATTTCCAAATTCAATATCTTCTTGCCAGCGATCGGCAATTAATGGTTTTGATAGTAGTGTCCAAGGGTTAAAAAATTGAAAGAGATCTTTGATTTTATCCCACTTACTGGTCGATGCTAAGATCGTCCCTAATCCTAAATCAGCAACTCCTTTGAATTCAACTTTATTTTGACTTAAAAATGCAAAAATATGAAAGACTTGAGCTAAGATTAAATTTAAGGCAGAAATGATCGCTATGAGATCAAATAAAATAATCTTAGAAGGAGTCATCCCTTCTCCTTCGGGTAGTCCGATCACGTAAGGGGGTGCGCCAGGATAGCGAATCTTGGGGTCAACCCATTGATAAGCATCTTTACCAAAATTACTTGACATATTGACTTAGCCTCTAAAAATAAGGGGACAAAATACTTTTAAAAATTGTCAAAATATTACAAATAGAAAAGCATCAATCAAAACATCAATGATTTGATTGGTTGCTAAACTAGAATTTTTACAAAGACTTAAATGAGTTAATTAGTTTAGGGAACTGAAAAGGAAAAGCTTTTAAAAGAAGCTATTTTTCTTCTGATCATACCGTATCAAAGCCTTTGAATCCCTAAAATTAGTGCTTGCTTAAAAATTCTTGATATTAATTTTCAGAAAAAAGAGACTGACAATATAATTAATGTCGACAGCCTCTCAGTATTCTTAAAGATTCAAATTGTCTAATTATCTTCTATCCGAGAGGATGGAAAAGAAGATCGGGATAGAAACGATTGAACTCAATGAGAATCCCTGCGGTAAAGGTTAACAATGCCATAATTAAGACAGGGGCAGTAGACAAAAACTTTGTGAAACCTTCCATGAATAGTTCTCCCAATAATTAATAATGAATGAAAAAAGTGCAAGGCGCGTTTAATTAGCGAGGGGACACCGGAATTTCGCCATCTTTTGCTGTTAATTTGCCTGATGTAAGTTCACCAAAAGCAGTGAGAGGCCAAGCAAAACCCGTTAACATTTTACTGAATGCCAGAGGGACATCAATTACCACCTCTTTCATTTCAGCATCTTTGTCATTACGGATAGCGATTAAGTAGGCACGACCAACCCAGCCGATCCAACCAGCAATGTAGAGAAACATAATACCAGGAATAGCAAAGTCTCCCATATGAGCGAGGTTACCATCAGTAATTAGATGAGGATAGCCTTCAGGCCCACATAAGGCCTCTGCATAGCGTTCGGCACGTTTTTGGCCGGACTGGGGATCATCAGTAGTGTTGAGAAAGTTTTTAGACTTTTGCTGATAAGCGGCAGATTCACTACAAGGGGTGAGGTTAGCATAGTCAGCAGAAGCAGCTGGGGCAAAGTTAAACCAGAGGGTTGCAATGAGAATCAATGTGAACAATCGTTTCATAAGAATTGTTTCCTTTTGTTACCAAAGATTAAGTTTGTTGTACAAAAGCAAGAAAATGCAGTTGTACATCGAAGATATCTTACTCTGACAAGAAAGCCTGAGTAAAGTAGAAGTAACAATCGTCGTCTTGCGTTGACCTATTGTAGACTTTTCATCACAATAATAAGCCCCTAGACCCCCTCCGCCTAGAGGTTGTGTTACAAATTGTTAGCAGATTGTTTGGTGAGTTCTCAAACAAGAAGAGTCAACTACCCAACGCTAATTTCTCTGAAATATAGCGTGGGCTTGTAAAACCCAGTTTACAACTAAGAGTTGACTAGGCTATCAGCCTAATCTCGGTTAAGACTTCCGAATGCTTCTCTAGTTCGGAGGGGCGGTACAAGCTTCTGGGGTTTCCCCAGAAGACACGCCCTCATTATTTCTAAGACTATGGGGTTAGTCGTTGGTTTAAGCCAAGACATCTGAGATTAGGTAGCCGAAGAGACTTAAAACTTATACTCGGAGGATTATCTCTTGAATCGAGTACCTGTCATATCAAAAAACGGAAAACCACTAATGCCAACCAAACCATCAAAAGCTAGGAAGCTAGTTAAGGACGGGAAAGCTGTCGGCAAGTGGGACAAGCTCAACCAATACTATATTCAATTAAAATTCGCCCCATCAGGAGAAGAAACGCAGCCTATTAGCTGCGGTATTGACCCAGGAAAACATTACGGTTCGGTGGGAATTCAAAGCAGTAAATTTACTCTGTTTACCTCTCATATTTTTCTGCCTTTTGAGACAGTTAAAAAGCGTATGGAGCAACGTCTTATAATGCGTCGAGGAAGAAGAGGTAGAAGAATTAATCGTAAGCTACCCTACGAGTTAAGAGCGCATAGACAAAAAAGGTTTAGCAATCGCAAACAGGGAAAATTACCGCCAAGTGTTCGTGCTAACTGCCAGCTTCTACTCAGAGTAACAACTGAGTTATCCAAGGTTTATCCTATTAGCTCAATCGTTTACGAATATTGCAAAGCAGATGGGGATACTAAAACCCAAATATCTGTTTCTGACAGTAGTTGGAAGAGACTCGGACAATTTTCTAAAAACAAAACCAGGCTATTAAAACGTAGCACTGGATTGATCTGTAAACAATTACATGGAGAACGGCGTTTCCTCCCAACACTAATTGCTAACGCAATATAGTGTTGGG
>JBCDDV010000671.1:0-2729 GCA_039180145.1 Cyanobacteria bacterium P01_G01_bin.49
CTTAAACTTTTCATTACCAACCCGAATATTCCAACTGGCAATTTTCCCCCCTAAATTTGGCGACTTTTCTAATAAAGTTACCTGAAATCCTCGCTGACTTAATTCATAAGCACAAGCTAAACCTGCTAAACCTGCTCCTATGATAGCGACTGACTTGGACTTATTTAATTGGTGGGGCAAACTCAAAGGACCTTGTTGATAAATAAAAGGTTGGGGTTTACAAAAACGAGAATAACCAATAAGTGTTGCGAAAGTTCCTATTCCCAAAAGTTTTAAAAGATTGCGACGAGAAATAGTAGAAAATTGAGCCATCGAAAGAGTTCATACCAATCTTATTAAAGTTATATTAAAGTAATCACAAAAATAACTGATGTTTCTTTAATATCATTTAGTGTTTTGGGTATTTTAAAAAAGATTGTCTTTACATTCCATTTCAAAGATCTTTTATGAATACGCCTCAACCTATTCCTTTACTCTACAAAAGTACAGCCAATTTTTAGAAATTTATTGGCGATCGCACAAACAGTAGATGAATACACGATTCGTCAACAATCTAACTCCGGACATGGTTTGATACAATTGATTAGTGGACTGGCTATAGCTATGCAGCGATTATTGAGCTTTTAAGTAATTGATTTTAATCAACCTATTGTTGAGATTGTAACCATTTTTCCCATAAATCAGGACGACGTTGCCGAGTTCTTTTCATTTGCTCACTCCGTCGCCATTTGGCAATCATTTGATGATTACCTGATCGCAAAACCTCTGGAACTTCCCAACCACGAAAAACAGGAGGACGGGTGTATTGGGGATAATCTAATAATCCTTCTTCAAAACTCTCTGCCTTCAGGGACTCTACCTTACCCACCGTTCCGGGTAACAAGCGAACAACTCCATTAATTAAAGCTAAAGCAGGAACTTCCCCACAAGTTAACACAAAATCCCCTAAAGAAATCTCCCGATCCGCTAAATAGCGTATGCGCTCATCAACGCCTTCATAATGACCGCAAATTAAGATTAATTGTTCATAGTTGGTTGCCAAATCTTGTAGAATAACTTGACTCAGAGGCAAACCTTGAGGCGTTAATAAAATTACTTGTCGCTTCGGTGAAACGCTTAAAGAATCAACGGCTGCGAAAATAGGTTCAGGTTTAAGTAACATTCCTACCCCACCTCCATAAGGTTCATCATCTACGCGATGATGCTTATCCTCAGTAAAGTCACGGGGGTTAATGAGATTAACCGTCGCAATGTTGCTCTCTAAAGCTCGTCCGATCAGTCCAGACTGGAGGGGAGACTCAAAAAAATCAGGAAATAAAGAGATAACATCGATTTCCACAGGAATTTTAGACAGGTTCCAAAAATAATGTTAATTTTAATTTTCTGCTGCTAGTCTATCCTAAAATAGATACAGGGGCAGAGAATTGAGGATCGCATAAATAAAGTTTGGAATATGTAAAGCTTAATTCTTATGATGAATAACTAACCCTCAAGGATACCAATTTTTCTTTGGCTTAACGATCAAGATCATGTTGAATTTAGAGACTCAATCCCAAGAAAGCCCCATGTCCCAATCGACCACTACTGCCATTTTAATCATTGGCGGCGCAGAAGATAAAGTCCATGGACGAGAAATCCTGCACACCTTTTGGTTTCGCTCTGGAGGAACCGATGGGACTATCGCCATTATTCCCTCAGCGTCTAGAGAACCCGTTTTGATCGGAGAACGGTATCAGCAAATTTTTGAAGAGATGGGAGCCAAGTATGTCAAAGTTCTAGATATTCGCGATCGCGCTCAAGGAGAAGACTCTTACTTTCAACAGTATGTAGAAGAATGTACTGGCGTATTTATGACTGGAGGGGATCAACTCAGACTCTGTGGCTTATTAGCTGATACTCCTTTAATGGAACGCATTCGTCAACGAGTTCAAGTAGGCGAAATTTCCTTAGCAGGAACCAGCGCAGGTGCAGCCGTCATGGGACACCATATGATTGCAGGGGGAAGTAGCGGGGAGTCTCCCAACCGAGCATTAGTCGATATGGCGATGGGACTGGGTATTATTCCCGAAATCATTGTCGATCAACATTTTCATAACCGAAATCGTATGTCTCGTCTTCTGAGTGCCTTATCTACTCATCCAGAACGACTGGGCATTGGCATTGATGAAGATACTTGTGCCATGTTTGAACGAGATGGGGTGATGCGAGTCGTCGGTAGAGGAACTGTTACCTTAGTAGATGGAAGGGAAATGACTTATACCAATCAAGCGCAAATTGGTGCAACTGATCCTTTAAGTTTACACAACCTACGACTTCATATTCTATCCCACGGGGATGCTTACCATCTCCATCAACATCAATCTATTGCAAAAGTGGCTAACCCACTACAGTAAAGTCAATTAAAAAAACTGTTCGCCATGAACAGATACAAAGTCTTTTGAAAAGACAGAATCAGTACCACATGGCTTCTTTGTTGTTCCAAGTGCGGATTTGAAGAAACGGCGAATATGAAAATCTTAAAAACACTGACCCTACGTGGCCCTAATTACTGGAGTATCAGGCGCAGCAAACTGATTGTAATGCGTCTTGACTTGGAAGATCTAGCAGAGAAGCCCTCAAACGAAATCTCCGGTTTCTACGAAGGTTTAGTTGAAGTACTTCCTAGCCTTATCGAGCATTTTTGTTCCCCTGGTTATCGAGGGGGTTTTCTAGAACGAGTTAAAAAAGGC
>JBCDDV010000672.1:0-2728 GCA_039180145.1 Cyanobacteria bacterium P01_G01_bin.49
GAAGTTTTCTGATATTGCATCAAGAAAATATATCGTTGTGTTTATAACGAAACTCAATTTAAATCATAGAATAATTAATTAAATATAAATGGTAATTGAATATAAGTCATGCCATTCAGGTAAGAAACTAGCCAACAATTTGTCCACGTCTCTTTGTCCTTGACTAAACAATACTTTATCACGTAGAGGGTTTAAGCTAATAACGCGATGATTCAAACAAAAAATACGCCGATGCTGGTTGAGACTGCTACTCAATCTATATTGGATTGGGCGACGGAAATTGAACATTCTGGAAGAACCGTTTTTGAGAAATCTCAAGCATTTGCCAGGAAATTAGGGGCTTATTATCGCCAAGACGGGATCACAGAGATTGGCTTTTGGACACCGGAATTAACTGGGGAAGTAATGCAACCCAGGGAAATTTATCTTGAAGTATTTACACCCCTTAAAAATGTTAATTGGCATCAACAAGAACAAACAATTGAAGTTCGTCGTGATTGCATTCAACTAAAGCAATACGGTGAATTTTTCTGGGGTGCGATCGCCGGAATGAAACCAGGAACAAAAAAACAAATGGGGTCATTTTATTGGCTGCGTTACTTTGATCATTTTGGTAAAATTCAAACGGTTCGTGATGTTGTGCCTTACTCTCTCCCGTTCGGCATTTTCGCCCCGGCTGAATTGTATGATATAGAAAGTGTGCAGAAAAACAGGGCTGATCTTGACTATTTTAAACAAACGGCTATTCCTGCTGATGATACTCTAAAGCCTCCTCGCGTAGAAGCCCCCAATAATATTTTGCAACTTCATGTTGGTACCGCTTCAGAAGAGGGAACCATCGCTGGATTAACTCGAATTTATCAAGCAATTGCTGACAAAATTCAGAAAAAAACCCCTCTAACTCCCGTAGAAGAAAATTACATTGGTTTCGATGCTGTTCAATTATTACCCATTGAACCGACTATTGAGTATAGAGATGATTTAAGTCCAGAAAGTGGCATTTTTGTGCTTCCTATTGAAGATAAAAGTCCGAGAAGTCGCTTACTTCCTCCGATGAATCGTTCGCCTTTAAAATTGATTAAACCAAATACCCAAGATTGGGGTTATGACGTTCCTATTTTGGGATCAAGTGCGACAAATCCGGCTCTTTTAGGCAGCTTACGACCCGATGAATTAATCGAATTTATTGCGACATTACATAACTTTCCCACAGGGCCAATTCACTTAATTTATGACTTAGTTTTTGGTCATGCTGATAATCAAGCTGAATTATTAATCAACCGTCAATTTCTTAAAGGGCCTAATATGTACGGGCAAGATTTAAACCATCAATTACCCATGCCCCGTGCTATTTTATTAGAAATGCAGCGACGGAAAATTAATACAGGTGCTGACGGAATTCGCATTGATGGAGGGCAAGATTTTCGCTTCTTTAACCCCTTAACAGGAACAGTGGTTCAAGATGATGCTTATTTATTAGCCATGGCTAATGTCGAGCAAGAAATTGAAGGTCATAAACGTCTTTTATTTACGATTTTTGAAGATGGTAGACCCTGGCCCGAAGAAGGATGGGAAGAAAAGTCTACATACCGAGATTTAATTGAATTAATGCCCGAATCTTATCAATGGGGCCCCTTAATTTTCGCTCACAATACGCCGACCTTAAAAGGATTTTGGGAAAAGAAATGGCGACGCATTTGTGAAGTGATGGAAAAAGGAGATCATTGGATTACTGGGTGCGGCAATCACGATACTGTTCGACGGGGAAATCAAGTTGATCTCAACCAACCGATTAATGAAAATTTAGGTAAAACCTTACCGGAAGTTCTCCATAATGCCTATGATAATCCAGCAATTAATCTTTGGGTTTATGGGTTTACTCCAGGGTTACCGATGGACTTTATTAATGTTTTGATGCGAGTTCCTTGGATGTTTTTCCGTAACACTGATGAGCGTTATGGTGCCAAAGTTGTTTCCGAGGAAATGGGTTTTTTAGACTGGCAAATTACCCCCGAAATTTATGAGGAAGATTGGGCATTTCCACGGGTTAAATCTTTAGGGTTTGATACCTTAGAAATTCTCCGAGAATTTGGTCATACAATTTCCTTAATTATGGTGGAAAAAAACTATGATTTGGTGGAGGTTATTAATGCTTGTCGAGCTTGTTTTGGAGACTCAGGGGATGCTAAAGTTTGTGATATTCCGACGCTAGGAAAATCAACCCGTCATCATAGCATTGCTTTCCTAAAAACGTTGAATACGCCCAAACTAAAACAGTTTGCTTTAAAGTTTATGGAAGATTGTTATGAAGTGTGTAATGTTTCTCATTATGAAGCTTTATTAAATCCCGAACAAGTTCACTACAATTTAACCTTACGTCAATTCCGAAAAGCTCATGCTTGGCTTCATCATAACTTACAAGGGACGGATCGATTTAATAAAATCATCGAGGGAGAAAGAGCTATTTTTTACGGCATCAGGACTCATCCTGAGCAACCTGATGAACAAATTGCCATGGTTGCCCACCTCGAAGGCGATCCGATGAATATTACCCTTGGAGATTGGCTACAATTGGATATGAGTGAATGGGAAATTGCCCTCATTTCTCCAGGACTTAATCCCGAAGCTATCCTTAATGATTTACGCTGTTTTGAATTATGCGACTCTCAAGGGTTACTATTAAAGCGAGTCAAGAAACCCCAAACGAAAACAAGTGGGACAGCAACAA
>JBCDDV010000673.1:0-2727 GCA_039180145.1 Cyanobacteria bacterium P01_G01_bin.49
CGATATTTTAAGAACGCTGCAAACCTATATCGGTTCTAATTTTGTCAATCAATTTGTGTTTGAAGGTCGTCTTTATCGAGTATATGCCCAGGCTCAAGCCCGAGACCGAGCTAACCCTGACGATATTGGCCGCTTATATGTGCGATCGCTCGACGGCTCTATGGTTCAATTAAGTAACTTAGTGACTCCCGAACAAACAACCTATCCTCCCATTATCACTCACTACAATACCTATCCTGCCATTAAACTCATTGTTTCTCCTGCCCCTGGTTATAGTTCAGGACAAATCATTAAAGCCATGGAAGAAGTGGCTAACGAGGTACTACAACCAGGATTTGGCTATGAATGGACGAACACGGCAGCCGAAGAAAAAACCTCTGGTGGGGCTGCACCTATTGTCTTTGGTTTGGCCTTTGTGATGGTCTTTTTAGTCTTAGCCGCTCAATATGAAAGCTACATTGACCCGACGATTATTTTATTAACGGTTCCCTTAGCCATTTTAGGGGCATTAGGCATGATTTGGGTACGGGTAACCTTTGTCCAAACGGTTCCTTTTAACCCTGGAAACGGTATCTGGCCAATTTTAAACAATAATATGTATGCCCAAGTTGCTCTGGTTATGTTAATCGGGTTAGCAGCCAAAAATGCCATTTTGATTGTGGAATTTGCCAACCAGTCCCGTGCCTTAGGAATGACGATTACCCAAGCTGCGATAAATGCGGCTGAACAACGGTTACGTCCTATTCTGATGACAGCAGTTTCCTCGTTGGTGGGGTTTGCGCCCTTATTGAGTGCGTCGAGTGTGGGAGCAGTCAGTCGCTGGTCATTGGGAACTGCTATTTTCGGGGGATTAGCGTTAGCAACGATATTGAGCTTAGTTTTAGTGCCTATCCTCTATATCGTGATTAAGAACTTCGAGAAACATATCTTAGAAGGTGGAAATCACCCCCCAAAATCCCCTGGAAGCGGTATTGGTGAAGGAAGAACAAAGACTTCTTCTACTCATTCGGATGCAGAAGAAGAACCTACTCCCCTTTTTAGAACCTCATCTGACAATGATTGATATTCCTTTTTAGATGATTGGGCTGATTCAAGGAAGTACTCTCTATTTTCCTGATTTGATGATGATCACTGAATTTACGAAAAATGATTAAACATTACTATCAATTCTGACTTAAAAAATCAACTTCGGTATGTACAATTATGGGTGAAGACAGATGACAAGCAATTCTTTTCGATCAGCTAAGCAATGGTTAGGGGCGGCATTAATCGTTTCCTGGTTAAGCACAGGATGTGGAACAGGAGAACAACAAACCACTAAACCGAAGGCCATTCCTGTTCAATTACAGACATTACAGTCAGCTAGTTTAGTTAATAGTAGTGCCTTTGTCGGAACTCTTGAAGCCAGAAAACGGGTAGATTTAGCCCCTAGTCGCACCAATGGAAGAATTAAACAGATTTTGGTTGAAGAAGGGGATCGGGTTAGTCAAGGGCAGAAGTTGATAGAAATTGAACCTCAAGAGCAACAAGAAGAATTAATCGCGGCTACAGGGAATCTTAATGTGGCTACAGCAGATTTGCGGGCAGCAGAAGCAGAATTTCGACAGCGAGAAGCTGAACGGGATAGTGCTTTAGCTGAGGTAGAAAATGCCAAAGCCACTTTGGCTAGCACAGAAGCGGATGTGCAACAGGTACAAGCTGAACTGATTCTAGCCGAGAAAAATTACGAACGATCCAAATTTTTAGAAGCAGAAGATGTTGTCACCAGAGAAAGTTTTGATGAAGCAACGCGGACGTTAAAAGCGACTCAAGCTCAATTAAAATCTCAAATCAAAACCCGTGATGCTACAGCTGAAGCCCTCAAAGCAAGTCAACAAAATCTGCGGGCTGCCGAGAGACGGGTTGATCAAGCCTTGGCTAATGTAGAGAGTCGTCAGTCTGCTATTGTGCAAGCCAAAGGACAACAAGGATCAACGGCGGCTACTTTAGGCTATAATTTCCTAACATCCCCTATTAATGGGACAGTTGGGGCGTTTAATCGCTATAAAATCGGCGACAACGTTGATATTGGCGAAACAATTACCACCATTACTGATAATCAAAGCTTTCATCTTAATGTGAATGTTCCGACAGAAAACCGCGATCGTTTACAAAAAGGTCTCCCAGTAGAAATTATCAAGACTGATGGTAGTTCCGGCACTAGTGGAATCATCAGTTATATCGCGCCATTAGTCGATCAAAACGCCCAATCAATTCTTGTTAAAATGACCTTTCGTAACGATGGCAGCTTACGAGATAAGCAATATGTGCGAGCTAGGGTGATTTGGGATACCCAACCAGGGGTTTTAGTTCCGACGGCTGCTATTACTAGTTTAGGGGAACAGAAATTCGTTTATGTTGCTCAAACCGAGGAGTCTCAAGATAGTCTCATTGTCAAACAAATTCCTGTGAAAGTAGGGGCCATTCAAGGTCAAGCTTATCAGGTAATTTCTGGGATTAAACCAGGCGATCGTATTGCAGTGAGTCGAATTTTAGACTTAAAAGATGGCAGTCCTATTACAGAAGCATCGTTTACCAGTCAGTAACCGATAAAATAATTATTTTAATGATTATAAAACTAGCTTGTCCCATCACAGATGTCAACAAATTACTGACATCCGCCTTGTGAATTAACCTGAGTTCGGGATAAGAAAATCTAGTAGAAAGTCGGGAACAGGGAGAAGTGAA
>JBCDDV010000674.1:0-2725 GCA_039180145.1 Cyanobacteria bacterium P01_G01_bin.49
AAAAATTAGGACTGAAGGCTTTACAAATTAAAGGTGATAGCGATCTGGTTTTTAATCAGATCAATGGATTAACCCCCGTTAAGGAAGAAAGATTGATTGAAGCATATCGTACTGCCCTTAAATTAATGCAAGGGTTTGAAAAAGTTTCCCTTGAATGGATTTCCCCCGAACAAAATCGCCCGACTAAATATGTCGTAAAACGATGTATTGAAAAAGCTTTAGAACAAGAAAGTAAAGAGTCGATTTCTCGGCGATTTCTTTCTGCGATCGCCCACTTAATTCAGCAAGGAGAACAAGCGACAGAAAGAGATTATCGTAAGCTCAGAGTTTCTGCTGATGAATGGACAGAAAAACCCCTCTCAGAACTAAGAGCCTTAATTTCTCTAGAAGTACGAGATGAAATTGCCCTTGAATGGCAAGGAAATGAAGAGAATTTAGCGCAGATGTATCGCTGGTATTTACGGGGATTGCCTCCAAAAATGGCTTGTCGTAAAGTCAACTTAGAACAGGCAACAAAGATGCCTAACAAGGGCAAACTTCCTTGGGAAGAAGCTCTTCTTTCCCTTCCTCCTCAACCTGTTTACCAAGATAACGACTCTGATGCCTTAATATCCTTGTTGTCTGAACTCGATCAAGGTGTGGAAACAGGCGGAGAATTATCAGTTAACCCACCCAGAGAACCTAACCTGTTTGAAACGTTTGAAATTTCTGATCCCCAAAATTCTCAACAAAACTCAATTCCGTCAACGTCTACAATAAATTTTAATGACTCAAATACCCCAGAACAGGTTGATGAACCAGGATCACTTTTTGGTGAAAAAAATAGAAAACCAACCATTAATGTTGGTCAAGATACGTTACCATCGGAGTCAAGTGTTGCTGAAATCCTGAAAATGGTCGACAATTTCTCTGCTCAAGAGAAAATAGCATTTGCTCAAGGACTC
This sequence comes from Cyanobacteria bacterium P01_G01_bin.49, assembly GCA_039180145.1. Lineage (GTDB taxonomy): Bacteria > Cyanobacteriota > Cyanobacteriia > Cyanobacteriales > Microcystaceae > JBCDDV01. The sequence continues at coordinate 945 of JBCDDV010000674.1, forward strand.
GTAAAATCTCCAGAGATGGTGAACCTAATTCTTAAAGCAATTGCTGATAATGTATCTCAGGATAATGCTACCCAATAATGATATTTTTTGTTGATTTTATGGCTGAACCTTTGTGATCTGTTGTGCATTTAAACTGGGTATTTTCGGTTTTGGGACAAACGCTCAAACTCTTTCTCCCATCTCTCTACTCCGAAGCGTCTCCCTCCCATACAGTCTCAAGTAGCAATTAAATGACGGACAGCTTATGCATCTAGAAGAACAACTACAAATTCTGATTGATGAAGCTCCCCAACATGGTGTTCCCGAAATCGTCATGGCAAAAGCGGTGGCTCCTAGCTTGAAATCCTTTGCTAGTCAGTTACAATATAATCAATATTATGTTTTACATGACCAAAATCGCGCTTGGTTAGTGACAACCCTAAGCAACCGCCAAAAACCCCAAGCAGAAAAACGGGTAATTTATGCGTTTTCTAGTCGAAAAGATGCGGCGAGTTATTCAGGAACCATTAATCCTGAGCTTTGTATTATTTCTACGCCAGTGACTCATTTACTATTTGAGTTGTTTGCAGTTGCAGCCATTGATAGCATTATTTTTCGAGAAGTCCTTAACAATACAGAACAGCAAAGAGAAATTGAACGGGTTAAACTACAAGATATTATTCAAGAACAACTCCGTTGTTTAACATTGACGGCTCCTTCGGAATTAAGTAACATTCCTCCTAATCTTGCTTAAGATTTTTATGAGTTTTTCCATGTCTGATGAATCTCCAACTACCTTAAATTATTTTGATGCCTATCATTGTCCCGTCTGTCGCCATGGGGAAATTACGACTTTACCTTTGATGGAGGTATTTGCTTGCAATTTTTGCCGCCATATCTTTACCGTCAACATAGAGAAACAAGCGATTACGATTGCAGATATCCAACTTCCTTTAACCTGGTACTGGACTGGCAATAATTGGCAGGGTGTTCGCTCATCTCAAGAAATACAGTGGGGTTATCGTCTTCTGGCGATCGCCTTCGTTGGACTGCCAACGACAATTGTCGGTTCGGGGGTTTATCTCTTTCCTCCTTTACCAGGAAGTCCTTTAGCTTGGTTTCCTTTTTTTTGGATTGGATTAACTTTTTTATCCCATGCTAGTTGTTTAATTTGGCTAGTTTTAGAATATTATCAATTTCCCCTTTCTCTCTATTTTGAAGCGTTGAGAAGTAATTGGCTTTCTCGTTCTTGACACTGTCTAGCTAACGGCAAGCGGTTTAACGGGAGATTCTTGAGTAGACAATCCCCTTTCTAATACCAATTCTACGAGAAGTCTAATGACTGCGGACATCCTGATAGAGACAGAAGTTAAACATATCAAATAAACCTCCAACCATACCACAGGTTATGCCAATGGTAAGCATTCCTTGTAGAGGATATCCTTCACCTAAAATCGACAGAAAGGACAAAATTTGGTTTTCTCCTATTTTTCCCACTAATGCGATACCTGGAATATGACTTACTGCCAGAAATGTTCCTAAAATACTACCGAGTAATAATACAGGAGTCACAAAGCTTAGTAGGACGCTTAAGAAGAGGGAACGAAATAATTTAGACACAATGCTCATCTCCTAATTAAGTTAGGATAGCTTCATGATGATGCCAGAAAGCTAATCGTACTTGCTCTTCTTTTTACAATAAGCCCAATTCATTTGTCCAGAGCGGAATGTCACAAAATCCAGTGTACTGTGTATATGTACCGGTGTACATCCGATGTCGGAGTGGTGATCCGGCCCCCTGC
>JBCDDV010000675.1:0-2722 GCA_039180145.1 Cyanobacteria bacterium P01_G01_bin.49
GTTATAATCACTTGCTTTATTTTACATAGTTTAAACTGATTTTTGCCAGAGTTCTAATGACTGACGAACTGACTTAAAATTGACTACTAAAAATACTTAGACCAAGTATCTTGCCATTTTACGGTTCCTTTTTTTGTAGTCAATTTTAAGTCAGTTCGTCAGTCATTAGAACTCTGGCAAAAATCAGTTTAAACTATGTAAAATAAAGCAAGTGATTATAACAATCAAATCTAATAAATTTCCAGGTACTTATGTTGAAATCAGTCTCTTCTTCTATTCCTAATCTAGTATTAACTAGTTCTTTTGCACTGGCAGTAGGAACCTTTTTTCCCACTACCACACTGGCTTCTTCCTTCTCAAAAATCTACGTTTTTAGCGACTCTCTTTCTGACGCAGGAAATGCTTTATTAATTACCGAAGCAGCTAACGCCAGTGACCCCTCAATCCCCATTATTCCCCCTGCTGCTTTAGGATATGTTGATGGACAATTTGCTAACGGAGATATCTGGGTCGATCGCTTGGCAAACCGTTTAGGATTGAATTCTCCTCCCGTTTCCTTTTTAGTGGGGGGAGACAATGAAAATGGCGTTAATTTTGCCATTAACAGTGCAACAACAGGCAGTTTAAGCACTTTTCCCTTACCCTTACCTGGTTTCGTTGGTTTAGAGCAACAAATAGACCAATTCCAAGCAGACAATTCTATCGCCGATCCTAACGCACTTTACATTCTCTGGGCAGGCGCAAATGATTATTTAGGGGGAGGTGTTGTCGATCCCAGTGAACCAGTCATGAACCTTTCTTCGGCAGTAGAACAACTCTATAACCTTGGATCTAGACGCTTTTTAGTCGCTAATTTGCCTGCTTTGGGTCAAACACCATTAGCAATAAGTCGCGGTAATGATGTGGTTAATGGCCTCAACCAAGTAACCGCAGGACACAATTTTCTACTATCAGAGTCCCTGCAAACTTTAAGTTTCCTTCCTGGTATCAATCTCAACTTACTTGATGTTGCATCGTTATTTGAAAGAACAATCACTCAGCCTGATGATTTTGGGTTTAGCTTTGTTGATGTGCCTTGTTTAGCCAATTCTCCTTTACTTAATCCCCCATCAACCATTCCTTCTATCTGCAATAATCCAGAACAGTATATTTTCTGGGATGATCTACATCCTTCTGCTGCAACTCATGAACTGATTGGCGATCTAGCTTTTCAAACCCTGTCTGTTCCTGAAACTTCACCGATTGTTGGTGTTTTAGCCTTTGGTACGCTGATCGCAACCATCAGAATTTTGAAGGGATAATTCGTTGTTTTCTGGAGTGGTTTGATCTATGTATTGAGTTCTAAAAGAATCCTCATTCTTCAGCGTAAGAGAGGAGGTCAAATATTTGATCGATAGATAATCGCTATGACTTTAATCATAAAAATCGTCTTGTTATTAAAGTCAACCCTAGTTAAATTATGAACAAGTAAATTGAGATGATTATTAATGCTGAGTTATTCAGGCTAAAGTCACCAATTTTCTAGGATTAAGTAGCCATAGTTTCTAGGAATTTAATGATGAAACTTCCCCTTCATCTCGTGCTTGTAAGCTTCAGTATTTTTCTCCCTATTGCTGTTCGTGCAGAGGTTCAGGGATTAAAAACGATTATCCTCGATAATCCTCCAACTATCGATGTAGAATTTCTGGATCAACCTGACTTAGTTCGTTTTCCTTCTGATGATATTACACGGCCTGATATTGTTTTCAGTGAACAACTAATGACGGGTTTTACCACTGATATTAGTAGTGTTTTTTCTCTCGCTGGCCCAGTAGAAATAACCAATGTAGTCACTTTTCCTACAGGTTTTCCCACAGATGATAATATTCGTAATACATGGGGTTTTATGGGAACAGAACCCTTGGGAACGGACGCATTATTAGGAACCAATGTAGGGGCTGCTATTGATAATGCGGGAGGAACTTCCTCTGGTGACCCTCAACCGTTTAAAGTATTTTTTGGAACCGAATTAACCAGTATTGTAGGGCCGGCAAATGATTTTTTTATCATTGATCTGATTGGAGATGATGGGGTAGATATAAGACCCATTGATGGTGATGGAAACTTAATTGGTGATTTTGTTTTACGATTGATTAGCGGCCCTGGTGGCAATCTTTTTGATAATGTTAATTTGGGAGATTTTGGGATTGTTGAAAATGTTGAAATTACAGTAAATTCCGAAAATTTGAGTAATTTAGGACTTTCAGAAGAAACTTTAATTGATGATGTTCCTTTAGCGGGAATTGCATTTGATTTTGAGGATTTTATCGGAACAGGAACTTTAGCAAGTTTGGCAGGTTTTGAAATTACTCCTCTCGATCTTGAGTCAAGTATTAGCAGTGCTGAAGGCAGTATAGATATCCTGGCGATCGGATATAATACCGAGGCGATATCTGTTCCTGAATCCAATCATATTTTTGCACTTCTTTGTCTAGGAACTTGGGGAATAGGGTGGATAATATACAAAAAATACAAATCTAGAGTCATTTTAGACAATTAATTGTTAACTGTGATTCTTTAAAACTTCTCATGTAAAGAACAGGTTATTTGAAACATCTGTTCTCTACTTTGTTTACGCTATATCTACCGATAGATAATTTCTATGACTTTGATAATAAAAATCATCTTGCTATTAGATGAGTGTCTCTGTAAGGTTTTGAGAAGTATAGAGTAAAAAGAAAAA
>JBCDDV010000676.1:0-2712 GCA_039180145.1 Cyanobacteria bacterium P01_G01_bin.49
CTTACTTGATGAACACATAAACCTACAACTTCGTACCCAAATATTAAGACGTTATCCCAACCTAGAAGTGTGGTGTATTGGCGATCCCAATGCACCAAGCAAAGGAACCGATGACCCAGATATTTTGATTTGGTGTGAAGAAAATGGCTTTATTTTAGCTCTTGGGATGGGGATAATTAAGTTATTTTTCCCGAATTTTCCAAACTTACCCCATTAATTCAGTAGCAGAGACATCGTTTCCCTAAACATTAAACCGGAATAACAGTACATCTCCTTCCTGCACCACATATTCTTTGCCTTCACTACGAACTAACCCTTTTTCTTTAGCAGCAGTCATGGTTTTATAAGTTACTAAATCTTCATAGGAAATAGTTTCAGCGCGAATAAAACCCCTTTCAAAGTCTGTATGTATCACCCCTGCTGCTTGAGGTGCTTTCATCCCTGCATAGATTGTCCAAGCGCGGGTTTCTTGAGGGCCAGTGGTTAAATAAGTTCTTAGTCCCAATAATTCATAAGTCGCTTTAATAAGAGATTGTAATCCCCCTTCAGTTACTCCTAATGATTCTAAATAATCGGCTTTTTCTTCATCAGGAATCTCTACTAATTCTGATTCTACTTGAGCAGATACTATAACCACTTTCGCTTTATCAGCAGCCGCAATTTTTTTAACAGCTTCTACCCAGTCATTTCCTGTAGCCAAATCATCTTCTGAAACGTTGGCAGCATAAATAATGGGTTTACGGGTAAGCAGTCCCAAGGGTTTAATTAATTCTTCTTCTTCTTCAGTTAACTCTACATGACGCGCGCCTATTCCTTCATTGAGCGCAGCGATAATCTTCTCTAAGGCGGGGATTTCTTCTTGGCCTTCTTTTTTGCCTTTCACTTGTTTGCGCGCTCGTTCTAGACGTTTTTCGGTTTGGGATAAGTCAGCTAAGGCGAGTTCTAAGTTGATAACTTCAATATCTCTTGCAGGGTCAACAGAACCAGACACATGAATAATATCATCATCATCGAAACAGCGTACCACATGAACAATGGCATCTACTTCCCGAATATTTGCTAAGAATTGGTTCCCTAAACCTTCTCCTTGACTTGCACCTTTGACTAATCCAGCAATATCCACAAATTCGATACGAGTCGGTACGATTTTTTCTGATTTTGAAAGTTCGGCTAATACGACTAATCTTTCGTCAGGAACTGAGACAACGCCGACATTGGGTTCAATGGTACAAAAAGGGAAGTTTGCTGCGTCTGCTTTGGCATTAGCAACGAGGGCGTTAAATAAAGTCGATTTACCAACATTAGGCAGTCCAACGATTCCAGCTTTGAGCATTTATCCCTTATTTATAATCAACAAGTCTCTCTTTATTATCGATGATTGATGAAAAATGATCAATTAATCTTTAATAAAGTGATTTAGAGTAGGCTAATTCTAACTTAAATAGTTACATCTTTAAAGTTGACAAGTACCTTAATTTATAGTACAAAGATAAGGAAATTTATCTTGTTTTTTTCTATCAGATTATGAACAAATACGGATTTTTTGCTTCTAAGTTAACCATAATGTTTGGTATGATTAACTTATTGGAAATCATGGTGAATTCATGGCCATCAGCTTATGCAGCAAGCAACAAAACTTATCGACCTCTTAAAAAACACCAAGCAATACAACTATTAGCACAACAAGCCGCAGAAAATCAACAAGTTACTGCAGAAAATCAACAATTTACTGCTACTTTTCAGGACTGCACTCGTTCAGGAACGGTCGTTAGATGTTCTACTGTTATTAAAAGTAAACAAGATATAAATATGAATGTAGATTGCAATGTTAATACAGGAAGCAGACTGTTCGATAATAATGGTAATGTTTTTCAGTGTTCAAGTGTTCAAGTCGGAAGCGCGAATAGTCGAACTATTCTTAACATAAGATTTCCTCAAGATACCCCCGTTAAGGCAATATATACCTTTAGTGAAGTTTCTTCTTCGAGTAACTTAATAGATACCTTTGAAATCAATCTTAGTAATCAATTTCTAAAATTTCGTAATATTAATATATTAGGAACAGGGGAGAGATGAATACGAGGTTCAGCAATTATCGGCTTTAGGAGTTTCTCTAAATCCGATGAGGAAATATCCAAGGTAACTTTCATAATTGTTTCCTGAGAAAATTATTCATTCCCTACGCTAACTCATAAGTCATCAAAATATTTAACATTTTTTGTCCGACAACTTCTGGCTGTTCAATCATTGACATATGGCCACAATTTGAGAGTTCAATCACATTATTTTCTTGGCAATTAAAAAGCTCATGAAAACTGGCTAAATATTGTACGTACTTGAGTTCCATTACCTTGTCTTTTTCTCCTGCAAAAAAGTAAATAGGTTGGGATAAACGAGAAACAATTTGTGGCAACAAATGCACTTCAGCTTCTGTTGTGGAGTCTAATAAAGATCCTAAAGCTGCTTCTGTATCAGACCGCATTAAATCTAATATTCTTTGTCTTCCCCACCGTTTTTCAAGGGGAGTTGCGACCATCATTCTCGAAAAAAGAACGTCCATAAATGGAACATGAACTAACCAACTAGGACGACGTTTTACTAACTGTTGACCAGCAGAACGAAACCGTTCAAATTCTTCTTTTAAATAAATTCCTCCCCCTGCATTTAAACAGATTACTCCTTGGACTCTTTCTGAAAAAATATCCGCTCCCC
>JBCDDV010000677.1:0-2710 GCA_039180145.1 Cyanobacteria bacterium P01_G01_bin.49
CATCTTCGTAAAACTCCCAGTTTCCCTCTTTAAAAATTATAATTTCTATTCCCTCATTAATACCAGCTAAAATATAGATATGTTTATAGAGTGGATCGTATCTAAATAAGTGGATAGGCTGCAACATATTTGATAATGATTGACAGACATAAACTGAGGCAATGGCTTGCTCATGAGTGGGCATTTAACAATAATTTTTCCGAGAACGCCCTTTAATACTAACAAGAATCCCACAATTCTCTTATCAAAACAAAAAAAAGAGGGAATTAAATGCTCCCTCATTATCTTAAACTTATCGGTACTTAAAAGTGTGTTAATGATGACACATTTAATTCCAGGTTTGTTAGTAAGCAAGTCCCATGCTACGGGTCGTTTCCGCCCCAAGATAGACACGGATACTCAAGAAATCGGTAGGACAAGCTGTTTCGCAGCGTTTGCAACCCACACAGTCTTCTGTACGGGGTGAAGAAGCAATTTGACTAGCCTTACAGCCATCCCAGGGAACCATTTCTAAAACATCCAGGGGACATGCGCGAACACATTGGGTACAGCCAATGCAGGTATCGTAGATTTTAACTTTGTGTGACATTGAGTATTCGGCTCCTTAACCGAGTATTCTCCTTCTTAAAACAGTCGGGATTAAGGGCTAGTGTACCGCAGCAGTAGAATATACTTATGGAAATTGTGACAGAACTTTAAATTCCGTAACAGTTTAAGCAAAACTTTTGCTTATCCTTAATCTTCAATTTGCTTAGCGGATACTTCGACCGCTTCAACATCAATGGTTCCTGGGGGAGTCTTCCGTTTGAAGTGGTTATTCTCAACTTCTAGAACTTCCCCGCAACTTGGACAACGGGATTCAACATTACTAAACCCTGTGAATTGATAGCCACAGACAGGGCATTGATCTTCGACTAAATTTCGCTTGACCCACCATCGCAATACCCAAAATGCAATGACAGGGGCAACACAAACGATCCCTAATAGAATTAAAAACCCATTAACGACCCAACCTAACCCCACTGCCCCTAATAATAGACTCAAGAGGATTAGAGTCAGGAAACAGCCTGCACCAGAGTTATTTAACCACAATAATTTTGGGGGATAATTATTCACGATACTCTCCCAGAAAGCTCATTCCTAGCACTCACGTTCTTCTATGCTATAGCAAAACAAGGGTATAGGGGTTGGGGATAGGGGTAGGGATCTTTGGGTAATAAGATGAGATAATTAGACCCACGGGTTGAGAACGCAACATGAGTCAGGGAAAAAATGCGATCGCATCAGAGACACCACACACAACGGTTGTGGCAATTATTAATGGGAAAGGTGGCGTTGGAAAAACCACCACAGCCGTTAATATCGCAGCTATTTTAGCTGAAAAACATGATGTTTTATTTGTGGATGCCGATCCCCAAGGTTCGGCAACTTGGTGGACGCAACGTAGTCAAGAAGGGATGGACTTTGATTTAACCGAAGAAACTAACCCCAACTTATTAGAAAAACTTTCTCAAATTAAGGATTATGAGCTAATTGTGGTTGACACACCTCCTGCTTTGCGTTCAGAAGCTTTACAAGCGGTGATTTCGTCCTCTGATTATCTAATTTTGCCGACCCCCCCTGCTGCGATGGATTTAACAGCACTGATTGAAACAGTAAAAACAGCCGTGATGCCTCTGAAGATTGCTCATCGGGTATTATTAACTAAGGTGGATTCTCGTAGCTTAAAGGAAACTTTAGAGGCACAAAATACCCTTTTAGAATTAGGGATTCCTGCCTGTCATGCCTTTGTCCGTCAGTATAAAGCCCACGAAAGGGCGGTTTTAGAGGGGGTTCCCATTACAGAATGGCGGGGGAAAAATGCCAAAGAAGCACAAGCAGATTACCGCCGTGTGGTGGAAGAATTACAACGAGATTGGAACAAATTATGAAAAAACATAACTTATCTGATTTAATTCGAGATGAGGCTTCTCAAGAGGTTAAGTCCCAAAACACTACTACCAAAACAATTGATCAAACAACCGAGATTGATAAGATGTCTTCAACCAGCCGTAGTCGTATGACTAAAGCACAACTCGATGAGCTTGTCACTCAATTAACAACCGCGTTAGAAAAGTCAAAAAATCAAGTTGAAACGCTACAAACGCAAGTCAATTCCCTAGAAAATGATCTTAAACAAAATACAGAATTAGTTGATAGTCTCCAAACGAAATTAAATGAAACTGCTCAAGATGAATCTGAGTTAGCTGAGCAAAAAAAATTGATTGAAAAATTGTACAGTCAACTTCAACAAAAAGAAGACCTTGTTATTGAATTAGAAGAGAAAAACCAAGTAATTGAATCTCTTAAAACTGAACTAGAGCAGGCTAAGGTGTCTACAACATCTCTGAAAAAACCTTCTCAATCTTCAGAAATTGTTGCCAAAAAAGAGATACAAAAAGAATCTGCACTAACACGCCAAGCTCGTGAATTAGAAGCTTTTACCGCTCCTCCGGCGGCTAAAAAGCAAAAAGAATTAACCGATGAAGATATTGGCTGGTTTGATTGACCGAACATTGAACATTGAACATTGACGAGCGGTCTCGTAGAGTGCGGAGCGACTCGGCGAGGTTGCGGAGGAAGCCCGCTCCCTGTCCCCCCTGGTAGGGGAGCGACTTCGGTCGGGTTCCCCGACCAAAGAAATGCGCGGGGGGATATAGGGGAGTGGGAG
>JBCDDV010000678.1:0-2708 GCA_039180145.1 Cyanobacteria bacterium P01_G01_bin.49
ATATGCGGGGACGTACTTTAAGTAATTCTTTTGTTATTGTTGACGAAGCACAAAATACCACACCCGCACAGTTGAAAATGGTCTTGACACGATTAGGATTTGGGTCAAAAATGGTGGTAACAGGAGACATTACTCAAACTGATTTACCGAAACATCAAGACTCAGGTTTAGTAATGTCTCCTGTTACCACCATTTTTGACCCAAATCCTAATCGTGTCAAGACCATTTTCAACTGTGCGGGTGTGGTATTTTGTGCTTCGTCAACAATAACAAAAGAATTACTTAAAGTACGTCCCCGCATATACGCTAATGGAGCAACTTCTATCTGTCCTCTTTCCATTAAATCAGGAATTCTTTGGGGATCAATAAACTCATATAGGGCATCATATAAAGGACGCAAAAAAGGGTTCACTTTTTGCTGTAAATCACCGGGTAAAAAGCCTAATTTTTCCCCTGCTTCTACAGCAGGACGGGTTAAAATTAATCGTTCACATTCATCGTTTAATAGTGCTTTAACGGCTAAAACTGCCGCTAAAAATGTTTTTCCTGTTCCTGCTGGGCCAATACAAAAAGTGACATCATGGGTTTGTATTGCCTTAATATATTGTTTCTGTCGAAAGGTTTTGGCACGAATTAATTCACCGCGACGAGTTCTTGCTAGAGTTGATTTTTGTAATTCTTGATATTCTTCTATGCGTCCCGTATCTAATGCTTGAAAAGCGGTCATTAAATCAGGACGAGAAATGGATTTTGCCTCTTGCCAATAGGGTTGTAGCGACCTGACTACTTTTAACGCTCTTTCTACCGGTTTTTCTGGGCCAAAGATGCGTAATTCTTGACCTCTTAAAACTAAATTAGCCCCCGTATGACGGGAGAGAAATTTAAGATTTTCTTCACCTATTCCGGCTAAGGCGATCGCACTTTCATGATTAGGTAATTGAAGGGTTTGAGACGTTTCACTCATTCACAGGCAAGGGTTTTAAAAGTATTATTTTCTGAGGGCTTAAACTGGTTAAGCCCTTTTTTCGCCAAAAATTAACGATCCACTGATCCCATAATGATATCAATGCTACCTAAAATTGCCATAATATCAGCAACTTTAACCCCTTTTAGAAGGTGAGGCAGAATTTGTAAATTATTGAAGTCAGGGGCGCGAATTTTCCATCGCCAGGGGAAGACATCATCATTACCGACGATAAAGATACCCAGTTCTCCTTTACCGCTTTCTAAGCGAACGTAATGTTCACCAGAGGGAATTTTGAAGGTAGGGGCCACTTTTTTGGCAATGTATTGATAGTCAAACTCATTCCACTCGGACTTTTTGCCTTCCATCATGCGTTTAGCTTCCAGGTTTTCATAGGGACCCCCTGGAATGCCTTTTAATGCCTGATTAATAATTTTAACCGATTCGCGCATTTCCCGAATACGAACGAGATAACGGGCAAAACAGTCTCCTGCGGTTTCCCATTGTACTTCCCAGTCAAAGTCATCGTAACATTCATAATGATCGACTTTGCGTAAGTCCCATTTCACCCCAGATCCCCGTAACATTGGGCCAGAGAGTCCCCAGTTAATGGCTTCATCGCGGGTAACGGTTCCGATCCCTTCAACACGACGGCGGAAAATGGGGTTATTGGTGATCAATTTCTCGTATTCGTCAACTTTGGGATCAAAATAATCACAGAAGTCTTGACATTTATCGATCCAACCATAGGGTAAGTCAACAGCTACACCACCAATACGAAAATAATTATTATTAATTAAACGCATACCGGAGGCTGCTTCCCAGAGGTCGTAAATCATCTCCCGTTCACGGAAAATGTAGAAAAAGGGTGTCTGTGCGCCAACATCTGCTAAGAATGGGCCTAACCAGAGTAAATGGTTAGCAATGCGGTTTAATTCCAGCATGATGACACGGATATATTGGGCCCGTTTGGGAACTTCTACATCCGCCAACTGTTCGGGTGCATTAACCGTGATCGCTTCATTGAACATTCCTGCTGCATAGTCCCAACGGCTAACATAGGGAACGTACATGACATTGGTACGGTTTTCGGCAATTTTTTCCATCCCTCGATGGAGATATCCAATTACAGGTTCACAGTCTACTACGTCTTCCCCGTCTAGAGTAACGATGAGACGCAATACTCCGTGCATGGAGGGATGATGGGGCCCCATGTTAAGTACCATGGGTTCGGTTCTAGTTTCTATTTTTGACATAGGGTTGTCAGTTAACCGTCATCTTAATCTTAAAATATGTGAGCGATCCTCACAGGTTTTACTAATAGGGTCGCCTTTATAGGGTAGCAAGGGTCTTTTACGCTTAGCAATGATCTAAGGATTTTTTGATACTTTGGTATCGAGAGAGGAGAAGCTCTGTTACTAGACTTCAACCAGATCACTAATGGGAATTTCTAAGGCTATTTTTTCTTCTAAGGGGGGATAAATGCCAATTTTAGCACTATTTGCCCATTCATTGCTTTAAGTATTTTGGTAAGAAGAAAAGGTTGTTTGCTCTTCATAATTATCCCTTAATTATTAAAATTTAACTCTATTTGTATTGTGTCCAAATTGAGTGAATTTTCTGGGGAGGAAATTGCAACTTAGTGGTGAATGATTGTTAAGTTGTCTAAGTCTTCTTGTTATGGAGAGATTATAGGTTAGATCTGATATTTTTATACCAATTTCCCAAACTTAGGCTACACTTA
>JBCDDV010000679.1:0-2702 GCA_039180145.1 Cyanobacteria bacterium P01_G01_bin.49
AAAACCTAGCTGAGACTGCAAGGGAGCGGGGGGCAGGGGGCGGGGGAGAAAACCGAAAAGCCCTCTCCGAGTGCGAAGGTCTCCCTGCTCCTCTGCTTACCTTAAAGAAAAGTCTTTCATCCAAAACCTACGCACTATTGGTCGATATTTAGGTATTCTCATAAATTGATATTTAGTGATAATCAACTATTTCTACTTCGCTTGCTCCCTGTTTTATCCAAGTAAAACAAATGCGATATCGCGGTGCGACCCCGCTGCGGTTTCCGCAGCTAGGGAACGCGCACCAAGACGTTGGTTAATTCTAATGCTGTGTTGACCTTTGCGATCGCCTTTGAGTGCTTCTAAACGATTACCAGGTGGTATGGTTAGTTCTTTTAAAGAGATTACGGCCTAATTTAACATCCATTCTCTGATAACTGCTAACTCATAAACGAACTAACTGTCTTGAGAATTCCCTACTTAAACATTCAGTCTCAACCTACTTCTAACAACACAAATACAATTTCCAGAACTCAACCTAGCACAAGGATAAACATAATCATAAATGCGATAGATGTAATCCAATTTGTGCCACCGCGTTTTTTAAGAGCTTCATTTAACGACTCTTCTGATAAATTTAATCGTCGCAATTGCTCAATATTCTCACAAGTATGCCAATAATACCAACGATTTGCATAAATACCACAAATAACGCCACTGCCGATACCGACGGCAAAATTTAAACTAACAGGTGGTTCTTGATACTTTAAAATACCCACAAAGAAAATATATTCAAGTAGAGATTCGGCAGCGATAATTCCATAAAAAATTAGTGTAATTTTGTACATCTTTCTGTACGGCAACCAGAATCCAGCCAGCCAAAAAGCGGCTTGATTGAAACTAAAAACATCTCCTTCCCCAGACAAGGCAGTAGACCACCTATTAAGATAATAATCGGATCTTCTGCCAACAAATGCCCGAATTTCTTGCTCAGTAGGAACCGTCATGATAGATCACTTTAAAAGTATTGAGACTTATCTTCGATAAATAATCAGATAATTACTTCTCCTGTCAAGCTAAAGGCGCGAAACTCAGTAATTTTTACTTGAACTAATTTCCCTTTAAATTCTTCAATATTGCCTTGAAAAAAGGTCAAACGATTGCTTCTAGTTCTTCCCATAACCTGGCTGCTATCTTTGGAATTTTGATCTTCTACTAATACAGTTTCAATTCTGCCTAAATATCTTTGGGATCTTTGGCTAGCTTTTTGAGAAACTAAATGATTTAATCGTTGTAAGCGATCGCTTTTGACTACTTCACTCAATTGATTATTCCACAAAGCTGCTGGCGTTCCAGGACGAGGGGAATAAGCAGCCGTATTCAGTTGATCAAACCCAATATCGTCGACTAATTTTAAGGTATCTTCAAACTGTTCTTCTGTTTCTCCAGGGAATCCAACAATGGCATCAGCCGTAATCGAAGCATCAGGCATATAGTCTCGAATTTTATCAATAATTTGCCGATACTTTTCGTGGGTATAACCCCGTTTCATGGCTTTCAAAATCTCATTATTGCCTGATTGAAACGGAATATGAAAATGTTCACAAACCTTGGGTAATTCATGGCAAGCACGAATTAATCTTTCAGTAAAATAACGGGGGTGACTTGTCGCAAAACGCAGTCTTTCGATGCCAGGAATTTCATGAACTTGATAGAGTAAATCTGTCAGTGTATGTTGATGCCTTCCTGTTTCTGTAACCCCTGGTAAATCTCTCCCATAAGCATCAATATTTTGTCCTAACAAAGTAACTTCTTTATAACCTTGTTTTGCTAATACTTCCATTTCGGCATAAATAGCATCAGGCGTACGTGATTGTTCAACCCCTCTTACATTAGGAACCACACAATAACTACACCGTTCATTACAGCCATAAATAATATTAACCCAGGCGGTAACGGTACTATCTCTACGAGGTTTGGTAATATCTTCTATGATGTGAATTGGTTCTGTGGCAACAACTTGATTTCCCTCAAAAACTTGCTCTAATAAATCTTCTAAACGGTTAGCATGTTGGGGCCCCATTACTAAGTCTAATTCAGGAACTCGTCTTAAGATTTTTTCTCCTTCTTGTTGGGCAACACAGCCAGCAACCACTAAGGTTAAATCAGGGGTTTCATGTTTCCGTTTCGCTTGTCTTCCTAAGTACGAATAAACCTTTTGTTCCGCATTATCCCGAATGGTACAAGTATTATAAAGAATTAAATTAGCCCCATTAGGATCTTCTGACCAGACAAACCCCATTTCTTCTAAAATGCCAGCCATACGTTCTGAGTCAGCTTTATTCATCTGACAGCCAAATGTGGTGATATGGTAGCGTTTCGAGGAGGTTATCATAATCTCTGGGAAAAAAGTGAGTCTTGATATTTGTCTGGTCTTACATTATAAATTCTTTAGTTGAAAATTGGCAAAAAATCGTGATAATAACAGACAAGTAATGGCGTTGGGAAGTTTTCAACAAACCCAATTGTTTTATCGGTAGTGCATCTATCCAAAGTGCTTGATTAACAATTGCTTATAATCTGATGAGGAGTGAATTATGTTTTATCAACCAAAATATTTTAGGTTAATATTAATGGCAATACTATCCAGCCTTTTGGTATTTTACCCTATTTTAAATAATAAAAATCAGGGATTAAGTCTTGAATATTCAGCTAATTTAATT
>JBCDDV010000680.1:0-2701 GCA_039180145.1 Cyanobacteria bacterium P01_G01_bin.49
GTATTCATAAGTGTCATTAACTTAGGAGTATGCACAGTGACATTAAACCGCTTAGTCGATTCTGGTCAACCGATACAAACCACCCCTGATGTACAACGTACTACTTTTTCTCTCGATGGGATTGCACGATTTGTCTGTAATACTTGGGAAGAGGTTTTAGCGGCCCAAACGGGAGGGCAATTTGATGTAATTGTTATTGGTTCTGGTATGTATGGGGCCTATACAGCCGCAAAACTGTTTGAATTTGGTCGCCGTATGGATAACCTGAATGAAGCCCCCAGAATTCTGGTACTAGAGTCTGGCCCCTTTTTAATCACTGAACACGTCCAAAATTTAACCCGCATCGGTAATATTGGATCTCTCGTCCTCGAAAATTTAGTTGATCCTGACCAAACCAATGAACCCTCTTTTGTGCCACATCATCGCTGCGTTGGGGGCAAATCTCTATTTTGGGGAGGGTGGACTCCTCGTTTAGTGGCAGAAGATCTCGACAAAGTGGATGAAACTGGCGATCGCCTCTGGCCTGAAGATGTAAAAGATTATTTATTCCAAAAAGATCAACCGGATGGCTACGAATACATTGAACGAGAGATTGGGGCTAACCCTGTTCAAGATTTCATCCGCGGCCCTTTGTTTGATGGATTAAGAACCCGTAGCGAGCAAATTGTCCAAAATAACACCATTCCGATTCTTAATGGGGTGCTACCGCCACCCATTGCCGTCCAAGGAGAAGCCCCAGGATCGGGATTGTTTAGCTTGGATAAATTTAGTAGTCTACCTCTCCTCTTAGATTGTATTCGAGAAGCCAGCGAACAGTCAGATGCCCTGCGTAAGTTATTCCTGGTTCCCTATGCCAAAGTTCTCAAATTAGAAACCTTTCAGGGACGAGTAACCCAAGTGGTCGTCGGTTTAGTTGATCCCTCTGATCCTCAAGATAACAGTAAAGTTCGAGTCGTGCGATTGGATCTCAAATCCAGTGCCAGTGTTGTCATTGCTGGAAATACCATTAATTCTACCCGTTTAGCCCTTAATTCTTTCCCTCGTCCTCCCCAACTAGCCCCCACCGGAGAACTAATGGGTCGAAATTTAATGTTTCATGTACGGGGTAACTTTGTTTGGCGAGTGGATCGCAATGCTTTAGGACTTCCCCCCAATGATCCTACCCAAATCAGAACCTCCGCTTTGCACATCACAGGTTCTACTCCAACAGCAAAAGGGGCAGGACAGTTTCACTTTCAATTTTACGCTGCCCCCAATATGGATACTGCCGCCTTTCCCTTTGCCGGAAACAACCCCGAAGAATTCCTCTATCGTATGGTTCCCAATCTTGAAGATGTCGAATCTATTCTTGAAGCACAAAAAGGGTTAGGCGATCGCGTGGTTATTGGCATTCGGACAGTGGGAGAAACCTTTGGCGATCGCACCAGTCCTGTTGGGAGTAATCCTAATGTCAGTTGGATGAGTGTTAATCCTTTTGGTGGCAATGGAGATGAGGTCTATTTTGAAAATGGTCAAGAATTACGTATTCCCAAAGCATTTGTTAATTTAGTGGAAACAAATGAAGATCAAGCGGTTCGCAATACTCAATCTCAGACCGCCTTTACTTTTGTTGAAGCGTTAGCCAATCAACCGCCAGGCAGTGGAACGGTTCAAGATCCTGACCGTCCGATTGAATTCTTGTTTGGAAACGAAGATGGCATTGGGACAACTTATCATGAGTCAGGAACGCTGTGGATGGGAACAGACTACACCAAATCTGTCACCGATGCTAATGGACGATTTCATCATGTTGCTAATGCTTATTGCGTTGATCAAGCGATTTTTTCGACGTCAGGGTCAGCTAACCCTGTTCCCACAGGTATCGCCTTATCTCGTAAAATTGCCCGTTCTCTGATTAATCGGTTTACGTCTGCTGAGTTTACGCCCAGTGAATCAGGGTTTGAAACTCTTTACAATGGTGATTTTGCGGCTGATGGTTGGGAAGTTATCTCTGGGGGGAGTGGCAACTTCTTTGATATTCCTGATCAACTTTATCCCGTTTTAGGGGCAGGACTGGGGAATCAAACTGTCTCTTTGGGAGTCCTTCGTTATACCCGGAGAACGTATCAAGATTTTATTCTTAAATTAGATTGGAAAGCCTTTGATATTGAAGCAAACTCTGGTATTTTTCTCCGGATGCCAGAACCAACCGGGTTAACAGATCAGTTTTATGACTCTACCATCGAAGTTCAAATTGATGAACAAGGGTTTGACTTTTCTAATAATATCTATGGCAGTCCTTTACATAAAACGGGAGCAGTTTATGAAGTGTTTCCCGCCCAACGTTGGGCCGCTAAAGTTATTCCCCCCCGCAACGCAGGTCAATCTAGTTACTGGAATACCTATGAAATTAAAGTGCAAGGAGATGAAATTGAGGTCAAGCTGAATGGATTGTTAGTATCTCAAGGAAAATTCCCCAACCTCCTGCCATTTGAAGCACCCAGCAATGGACAAACAAAACGAACGGAGGGCTACATCGGCTTACAATGTCATACGGAAGTTGTCCAGTTTCGTAATATTCGGATTCAAGCTTTGACTTGATGATTGAGAGTTGATGGTTAATAGTTGAAAAAATTAACCATCAACACAAAATTTGATGTCATTGCCGTAAGTTCGGTGTTAGGAGTTAGGAGGTCGGAGTTATTATTTCTTTAACGAGATA
>JBCDDV010000681.1:0-2700 GCA_039180145.1 Cyanobacteria bacterium P01_G01_bin.49
CGCCGAGACATTGAAGATCCTTTAGTTACTTATGCAAAAGGAATCGGCTTAAAATCAATTCTTGATCAATGCTATGATTCTCAGTTATGGTCAAGCATTATACAGTTTTATACAGATACGGCTGATTTAGTTGAACAGTATAGTAGTCTTAGTAAGATTAATTTCCAACAAATTCCCATACCTTTTAGGCAAGAAAAGTTAGGAAAAAAATTAGAAGTATTAAATGTAGACAAGCCAATTCATATCGTTTATTTAGGTGATGCAAGACCGGAAAAAGGCTATTATCATTTACCTGATGTCGTGCAATCTTTATGGTCAGATTATATTCAACCAGGCAAAATAAAATTTACAATTCAATCTAATTTTAGTATCGAAGGAGGGGAAGGGTTAATTCCTCAAGCACGTCTCGCATTAGAACAATATCCACAACAGAAAGTAACCCTAATTAAACAAGCAATGTCTGCTGAGGATTATTATCAACTGTTAGCAGAAGCTGATATTTTGATATTACCCTATGCTCCTCACAGTTATCGTTTCCGAACTTCCGGTGTATTAACAGAAGCATTAGCAGCAGATAAACCGGTTGTTGTCCCTGAGAATAGTTGGTTAGGGAGACAAGTAGATTTATCAAGAGCAAGTATTTATAAAAATCCTGATGACATACCTCAAGCAGTTATCAGAATTATTGAAAATTTATCTCAATTTTCAGAAGCAGCTAAACAGTTTTCTAGAACTTGGCGTGAGCAAAATTCACCAGATAATTTAATCAAAGTTTTATTATCTCAATCTGCTGAAGATGAAGATATAAAATACGAGAAGAAAATAGAATTTAAGTCAGAAATAGCCTCTCAAAATATTTCTTTATCAGTCCCCAAAATTCTTTTAATATTAGAAAGTGATTTTTTACTTAATCCAACTCTCATTACCCCATCTTTTCTTAATCAAATTGAATACTTAGGACTTTGTGGCTATGACGTCTATGGGTTATTTTTTACCAAAGATAAGCAATGGAAAGGAGATAATTATGAGCCTTTTTATCATCAACTATATCCAATTATCGATCAGACTTTTCAGCCATTTCCTTTAAAGCAAAGATGGATTGTAAATTATGGATCGCCTGAAACAATGCCTTATGGAATTAATGGAAAGGAATATATCCAAGATGTTTTCAATCATAAAACTAGCTTGATGAGAGATTTAGTTGATAGATATAATTTAGCAATTCCTTCAGATTTAGCTCAATTACTACAGACTGCTCAATTTGATGTAATTATTCTAAATTCAATTGTCAATTTGAGTATTATTGAAAAATTTAATCTGGATAGTTCATCAATTATTTGTGAAATCACTGATATAAAATCTTATCAATATGCTCTCAATAATCATAGAGATATTGACTTGAAAGAATACCAATTAGAATGTCAATTGTTGAATCAATGTAATGTCTTAATTGCCCATCATGAACATCAACTTGAGAAACTCAAAGAAAAGGTAATTCATCCTGATACTTACCTTCTTCCCATAACTCAGGATTCAGGGAAAAATGAGTATTGTCAAATGATGGATAAAGTCCTTATCTCGAGACTGAATAAACGTGCTTTGCCTTTAAAAGAAACGGGAAAAAAAGTAGCTATTTTGTATCCTTGGGGAGATATTTTGGAGCGTAAAAGTGGAGCCAGTAAACGGGTTGGATTACTAATTGATTATTTAAAATCACAATCTTATCAAGTGTGGGTGTTTAGCACAGGAGAAGCTCAAGATTTTAGAGAAGATAATGTACATTATACTTATTATCAACAGTCTTATACAAACTACTGTTTCGTGAAAGAGCTTTATAGAGATGCCTATAAATCATGGTCTGATGCCTTAAATTTCGAGACAGATGAACAGAGTAAACTGTTAGACTCTTCAAACGACTGGAATCATTGGTTACCTTGGATATATTATCAATATCGTTTTGATGCTAATTTCATTAGTTGGGTAAAAACTTTAGCGGAATGGGCAGATACTATTATGTTAGAATACCCTTTTTGGGCATTAGCAGTAGGTGATATTTGTCATCAATATAAGACTCAATTAGTTATTACGGCTCATGATATTTTGGCACAACAACTTAATCAGTCAACCTTGATAAGAAAAGTCGCTTTAACAGAAGAAATAAAGGCACTTAAACAAGCAGATCATTTAGTTTGTGTTTCTGTTGAAGATCAAGCTTTTTTAAAACAGTATCAATTATTGTCTTCTGTCATTCCCAACCCAGTTGCTCTAGAACAAAACAAATATCATAAAATAGAGAAATCCTTATTTGAAATAGCTTCACTGCAACTAGATAAACCCTTTTGTTTATTTGTGGGAAGTCAGCATCAACCTAATATAGAAGCAGTGAAAATTATTCGTCAAATTGCTGATAACTTTTCTACCCAGAATACTGGTATTTCTTGTCAGTTTGTGATTGTTGGTAGCTGTTGGGAACCGGAAGAAAAAAGCAACTTTATTGCCCTAGGAAAAGTAGCGGATCAGGTACTCTCAAAGTTATATAATCAAGCAGCATTAATTCTTTCCCCGATTCAGTCAGGAACAGGAACCTCTCTAAAAATCATTGCTGCTTGATTATATAACTTTGAGAGTACCTGATCCGCTACTTTTCCTAGGGCAATAAAGTTGCTTTTTTCTTCCGGTTCCCAACAGCTACCAACAATC
>JBCDDV010000682.1:0-2699 GCA_039180145.1 Cyanobacteria bacterium P01_G01_bin.49
ACAGAAGATTCCTTTGATAATTGCCATTTTTGACGATAGTTAGCTCTTAACTTTTTTAAAGGTTTTCCAAAAGGATTACTAATCGTATAAATTATTTGATGACGAAAACGGGCCCACCAAGCTGAATGATAAAACCAAGTTGTAAAAAATGGTGGAATGTTCGGTTCTTGATTAAAAGGCAAAGCAGAGCAAATTGTTATAAAAGGAATGTTTAAATAGTCAGCAACCGTTCCCCCTTCTGGACAGGTTTGATCGACTAATAACGCCTCTATTTCAGCTAATTTAATCAGATTGGGAGCTTCTTGTAAAAAAACTTCAGCAACTTCTCGGAACCAGTTCATCGTGTATAAAATAGCAGGAATACCGCTAAGTTTAGAGAGTTCGGCAAATCTCTTTTCTGTCGATCCCAAAGGAAATACTGTTTCTCCAATTCCTTGAAACCCCAACCCAGCGGCCTTGATTTTTGCCTGAGCATCCACAAGTCCCAAAAAAGTCACCTGATGGCCACAACCTTTTAATGTTTGTCCCAAAGGTAACATGGTATTGAGATGTCCTGTTTCCACCGGGCAAATTAGTCCAAAATGAGTCATAATATTCGATAACTTTGACAAAGAACTGAAATCCTAGCTTGGAAGTAATTAGATCTCGATTAATTACTCTTTAGTCTCACTAAAGTTTTAATCATATGCCGTAAACTAAGAAATTTATCTGCTAAGTATTATTTCATTTATTGAATAAATCTTAATTTTCTGAGCTTTTGTCCAAAAATTTTATCTGGAAAATTTAACAAATCTAGAATCATTTGGGAAATCATGCTTATAATCGGGACAGGATTCTTTAACATCCGAAGATACTTCTTTGTAAACCTTGACGTTTAGTTATCAATTTGTTGCAATGCCTCGAATACTCGTAATCGATGATGATGCCACAATTTCAGAACTCGTCTCCATCAACTTAGAGATGGCGGGTTATGATATTAATCAAGCAGAAGATGGAATTAAGGGACAAGCGTTGGCCGTCCAACTGCAGCCCGATCTGATCATGCTTGACTTAATGTTACCCAAAGTAGACGGGTTTACCGTTTGTCAGCGACTCCGTCGAGACGAACGAACATCCGATATTCCTGTTTTGATGTTGTCAGCTTTGGGACAAACTCAGGATAAAGTAGAAGGCTTCAATTCGGGAGCAGATGATTATCTGACCAAACCCTTTGAAGTTGAAGAAATGCTGGCTAGGGTAAGAGCCTTACTCAGACGGACAGATCGTATTCCCCAAGCCGCTAAACATTCAGAAATCTTGAATTATGGGCCCTTAACCCTGATTCCCGAACGATTTGAAGCAATTTGGTTTGAAGAGACTGTTAAGCTAACTCATTTAGAATTTGAGTTACTACATTGCTTGTTACAGCGTCATGGTCAAACAGTCTCCCCTAGCGAAATTCTCAAAGAAGTTTGGGGTTATGACCCTGATGACGATATTGAAACTATTCGAGTTCACATTCGCCATCTACGGACTAAATTGGAACCCGATCCCAGACACCCTTGCTATATCAAAACAGTCTACGGTGCAGGTTACTGTCTAGAATTGCCAAGCAGTGAGCAGTTATCTATGACTCCTGATGCGGCAGCAGTCTAAATGGTTCCCAAAATGAGGGCGGTAAATTATTATCGATCCTTTTATGAGTGGAAAGTGGGGGGTATATTTACGGTAGTTCCCTTTAAAAAAGAGGACGGTATACTAAGATGGTGAATTCAATCGTGAGAGTATAGGACAAGTATCAACTTTCCTCTATGTCACCCCCCATTCAACCTCTTCCTACTAATCTTGTTAATTTAATTGCAGCCAGCGAAGTGATTGATTCTTTTGCTGCTGTGGTTAGGGAATTGGTGGAAAATTCTCTTGATGCGGGGGCAACACGGCTCGTTATTTCCCTATTTCCTAAAATTTGGCAGGTCAAGGTGGCTGATAACGGCCGAGGAATGGCATTACAAGATTTACGAAACTGTGGAAAACCTCACAGTACCAGCAAGATCCGAGAGATTGGTGATCTTGGGAAGATTACTAGTCTAGGGTTTCGGGGAGAAGCGTTACATAGTATTACCCAAGTTGCTGAATTAGTAATTATCAGTCGTTGTCTTTCAGAAGATGCCATAGGATGGTGTCTTCACTACGATAGCAATGGAGAAGCCAAAACCGAAGCAGCATCTCCCATTGCACCAGGAACCATCGTTACAGTATCCAAGTTATTTGAGCGTATCCCCCTTCGTCGTCAAGGTTTACCTGCTTTATCGCAACAATTAAAAGCGGTACAAAAGATTATTGAAAACATCGCCTTGTGTCATCCTCAGATTACTTGGCAAGTACAGCAAAATCATCAGCCTTGGTTTAGTATTAACCCTGGAAAAACAGCACAACAGATTTTGCCTCAATTCCTCAAAGGGGTTCATTTTCATGATTTACAACATTTTTCCCAAAAGGTATCAGAGGGAACTATAGAAGTCGTATTAGGATTGCCTGATCGCTGTCATCGAGGACGTGCTGATTGGGTTAAGATTGGGATGAATGGCCGAATCGTGCGATCGCTACAATTAGAACAAACAGTTTTAGCTGCTTTTAGTCGCACCTTACCTAAACATCGTTTTCCAATTTGTTTTATTCATCTTAAACTATCACCGAATCAAATTGATTGGAATCGTCAC
>JBCDDV010000683.1:0-2699 GCA_039180145.1 Cyanobacteria bacterium P01_G01_bin.49
GCTTTAGGAGCTAGTCCTCAACAAATGAGCCGAGCAACTGGTTTTGGTTTGTGTGTGGTGATTATTTTTACCTATTACGTGTTGGGGTTTTTAATTGGGAGTTTGGGTCTGATCGGTCTAATTTCTCCTTTTTTAGCAGCTTGGTTACCAAACTTCCAATTAAAAACCCCAACACGTAATAGGTAAAAATAATCACCACACACAAACCAAAACCAGTTGCTCGGCTCATTTGTTGAGGACTAGCTCCTAAAGCTGAGCCAATAACAGCAAAAACAATGCAAATGAAAGGAAAAGCAATTTTTTGCTGAATACGGACTTGAAAGGTTCGGAATTTTTTCTCATCTCCCATCATCTTTAAAATTTTCAGATACTGTTGCGCTTGAATAATATTCATTTCGTAAGGATCACGACCTTGTAAAGCAAATTCAAAAGGTGCTTTGGTCAAAGATAATTGCCGATGTTTAAAAGGATAACTTTCTTGATAAGAATCATCTGGTGCTAATTGATAAATTGTTCCATTAAAAAAATCCCAGCTTTCATCATTGGCATTCCAGGTAGCTGAGTCAGAGACCACAATACGATTCAACCTTTCTTCTATCCATTCTAAAACAGTTAACGTTTTCAATTTTTTGCCATCAAATTGTTCAGCAAAAAATAGATGTTTTAAGCGTTTTCTCGTTTCTCCATCGGGTAATGTCACTTGTTCGTAGTCAGGATAAAAAATATCTTTACTGTGCCAAAAAGGACGCTCTTCTTGGAGGTATTCAACCAGAATAGCTGTAGCGCGATAATTGGCTGTTGGCACGACTAATTCGCTGAAGACAAAGGTGATAACTGAAACGATTAAACTTAAGACTAAAGCAGGGACAATGAGACGATAAAGACTTAAACCGCATCCCCGTAAAGCCGTCAATTCATTGTCATTACTCAAACGACCATAAGTGAGTAATGTTGCTAACATGACAGAGATTGGTAAAGCATAAGCTGTGAATTCTGGAACCTTCAATAATAATACTTCTAATGCCCGCATTAAAGGTAAATTAGCATCAACAATCTTATTGGTTAAATCTGATAAATAACCAATCGCAACTCCTAGGGTAGATACTAACCCAACTGCAAAAAGAAAGGGGGGAATTAGTTGTGCTGTGATGTAGCGATCCACTAAGGATAGAGAAATGCCACCCAGTTGCGGTCGCAGAAAGTGAAATAGAGATTTAATAACCTTCATGAGCATCAACTATCTTTGGGGGCATTATGGTTCAAGCATTGACGGACAAGGATCGGGTTAGTTGCTGTGACAACTGAAGATAAGGCCTTCGTTGTCCATCCCCCATGTTAAATCGTTGCTGGTTATTATGCGTTACAATCCGGAAAAAAAGTAATTTTAATCTTTCTATGACGACAAAAACGGCTTTGATCACAGGGGCATCTTCTGGCATTGGACAAACCTTTGCTGAAGAATTGGCCAATTGTCAAACGAATTTAATTTTGGTTGCCCGCTCTCAAGATAAACTATATCAACTGGCTCAGCAGTTACAAGCTGCCAACTCAGTTAAAGTCGATGTTATTGTACAAGACTTAACCGAGACACAGGCAGGACAAAAAGTTTACGACCAGGTAAAAAATCAAGGATTATCTGTTGATTTATTGATTAATAATGCGGGATTTGGTGATTACGGCCTATTTGTCGAACGGGACTTATCTCGACAGTTGGACATGGTTCAACTCAATATTACGGTGTTAGTTGAGTTAACCCATTTATTTTTAAAAGAAATGCAGCAACAGAATAATGGTGGTATTATTAATGTTGCTTCAATTGCCGCATTTCAAGCCTTACCTTATCTATCAACTTATGCAGCAACTAAAGCTTTTGTTTTAAGTTTTAGTGAATCATTGTGGGCAGAAAATCAAGACACGGGCGTTAATATTTTAGCGTTATGTCCTGGCCCGACTGAGTCCAATTTTTTTGAAAAGGCTGACTTTCCTGTCGCCTTTGCCAGACAAAGTAAAAAGGGCTTAACCTCAGCAGAAGAAGTGGTCAAAGACGCATTGCAAGCTTTAGAAAATCATCA
Source organism: Cyanobacteria bacterium P01_G01_bin.49 (assembly GCA_039180145.1). Lineage (GTDB taxonomy): Bacteria > Cyanobacteriota > Cyanobacteriia > Cyanobacteriales > Microcystaceae > JBCDDV01. Next base: position 2,073 of record JBCDDV010000683.1, read on the forward strand.
ATCTAACATTGTGACAGGGGGTTTAGGCAATCAAGTGATTGTTAACGCTTCTCGCTTTTTACCGAGAGAATGGCTTACGAAGGCAGTCAAAAAACAGTTTAGTGCTTAGTTTATTTGAGAAGGGCTGTACATTCTAAGATCAACTTTTGATTAATCAGGGCATAGGGTTGAACGTCTAAAGCTTGGCGGAAAGCAGCAATAGCTTCTCGGTATTGACCTAATGCTAGTAGACATAAACCTAACCCATGCCAGGCACCAAAATGATGGGGATTTAACTGTACGACTTGTTCACAATCTTGTCTTGATTGCTCATACCTTTCCTGAGTAAAGTATAAGACTGCTCGTCGATTCCAAGCTTCAGCAAAATCAGGGTAATTTTTGATGGTTTCTGTTAGCAGTTTTTCTGCTTTTTCACCATGACCCTCTTGCAAAAAAGACTGCGATCGCTTGAGCAATTCTAACCCCAATTCTCCTTTTTGTTCAAACCAAATCTGCCACAGTTTTTCAGTAGCCTGTTGTCTAGCAACTTTATCCGTTTTCTTTAAGGTTTGTACAAAAAGGAGAATTGGGGTTAGAATTGCTCAAGCGATCGCAGTCTTTTTTGCAAGAGGGTCATGGTGAAAAAGC
>JBCDDV010000684.1:0-2697 GCA_039180145.1 Cyanobacteria bacterium P01_G01_bin.49
CATTAGCAAAGAAGATGTTTAAGGTTAATATTAATGTCAAATTGGCAAGGACATCAATGACTTAGGAAAGAAAAAGGAAATAGTAAGTTTTCTTGATTATATTATCTTAATTTAGTGGCAATGATTCAGAAAACAGTCAATTCTCCCCAATTTATTCTCGTTATCGGGGCTGCCCGTTCGGGAAAAAGTGAATGGGGTGAAACCTTGGCTAGCCAACTCGGTAAACCAGTGGTTTATGTAGCAACGGCTTTAGCCAATCCTGATGATGCTGAATGGCAAGCCAGGATTGAAAATCATCGCTGTCGTCGTCCTCCCCACTGGCAAACCCTTTGCATTCCTTATGCCCTCTGTGAGACCCTTGAGCAAGCTTTACCCCCTCAATGCGTATTAGTTGACTCGTTAGGAACTTGGGTCGCTAATGAGCTAGAAATAGATGACAGGACTTGGAGAGGGAAGACAACTCAGTTACTTAAAAGTGTACAACAAGCTTCAGTGGATTTGATTTTTGTGGCAGAAGAAACGGGATGGGGTGTGGTTCCAGCTTATCCCCTTGGTCGCAAATTCCGCGATCGCTTGGGTCAGTTAACCCGTCAATTAGGTACCATAGCGGATACAGTTTATTTAGTTGTTGGGGGACACGCTCTTAATTTAACTGCTTTGGGGCAACCTTTATCGAATTGAGGAGTTCAGGAGTTTCAGGAGTTCGAGGGAGTTCAGAAGATAAGTTAGAACTGTTAAAAGGCTTCAAACCCTTTATTCTTGCCTCTTGCCTTCGGTTACTGATTTAATTTTTTCTCCACTAATTGATTGGTTAATTTAGGATCAGCCCGACCACCTGTTTGCTTCATCACTTGCCCAACAAAGAACCCTTTCAATTTAGTTTTCCCCTTGCGGTATTTTTCTACTTCAGACGGGTTAGCTTTCATGAGATCTTCAATTACTTTTTCTAATTCTCCTGCATCCGAAATTTGGGTCATGCCCTTTTTCTCGACAATTTTCTTAGGAGAACCGCCCTTCTCTAATAATTCAGGCAGAATGTCTTTGGCAATTTTGCCGCTAATAGTCCCTTTTTCGATTAACTGAACTAATTGCCCTAAACTTTCTGGTTTTAGGGCAATTTCTGTGATGGTTAACTTATTATTGTTAAGATAAGCAGCAATATCTTGGGTCACCCAGTTAGCGACTAATTTGGCATCAGCCCCTATATTCATAGCTGCCTCATAATACTCAGCAACCTCTCTATCATCGGTCAAGACGCGGGCATCATAAGCAGATAACCCTAAAACATCTTCGTAACGTTTGCGCTTTTGGGCAGGTAGTTCGGGTAATTCTTTTTCCCAGGCTTTTAATTGTGTGCTAGAGACTTCCAACGGAGGTAAGTCTGGTTCAGGAAAATAACGATAGTCACTTGCTCCTTCTTTTTTGCGCATACTAACGGTTTGTTGGCTACTTTCATCCCACAAGCGAGTTTCTTGATAGATGGGTTCTTTGTTTTCTACTGCTTCAATTTGTCTCTCTATTTCATGTTCAATGGCTTTTTGAATGGCACTAAAGGAGTTCATATTTTTGATCTCGACTTTGGTGCCAAATTCTTTTTGTCCTACCGGACGCACGGAAATATTGACATCACAGCGCAGGGAACCTTCTTGCATGTTGCCGTCACTAATACCTAAATAACGCACGAGACGACGTAATTCTTGGGCGTATTCAGCGGCTTCTTGTCCTGTTCTTAAGTCAGGTTCTGAGACAATTTCTAATAAAGGGACTCCTGTGCGATTAAAATCAACCAAAGAATGAGTCGAACCCGCCAGGCGATCGCTCCCTGCATGGACTAATTTTCCGGCATCTTCTTCCATGTGTAAGCGAGTGATACCAATGGTCTTGCGAGAAACTTCTTTACTTTTTTTATCCACTAATTCAATTTCAAGAGACCCGTTTTCGACGATAGGCAAATCATATTGAGAGATTTGGTAATTTTTGGGGAGATCGGGGTAAAAATATTGTTTACGGTCAAATTTACTATAAGGGGCAATATCGGCATTAATGGCTAATCCTAGCTTAACGGCAGCGGCTAAGACTTGTTCATTGAGAACTGGTAACACTCCTGGATATCCTAAACAAATAGGGCAAACATTCGTATTGGGAGGGCTATCGAACTGAGTTGAACAATTGCAAAATATCTTGCTAGTCGTGTTAAGTTGACAGTGAGTTTCTAGTCCGATAATAGCTTCGTATTTTGTTTTGACAGGTGTTGCGGTGGTCATGGACAAATCTTTTGTAAGGTTTAAATAGACAGCAAAAGTCCTAATTTCTGTTCTTATTATACCGTTTTCTAGAACTACACATTATTATTTAATCTTCTGGTAAATACTCAGGATTAAAAATATCTTCTTGGGCAAAAGGGCAATCAATGGGAAAAACTTCTTTATTTAAGCCCGTATCTTTAGAAGCCAGTAATCTAGCATTTTGATAACACTCCTCAAAAACAGTTTCGAGATATCTTTTAAGACTGGGACTTGTCCTAAATGATTTTTTTAATCTTAGACAATGTTCAGTGATGGAATATTGCCAACTATTTGAATGTTTACTTGGTTGATATTTCCACTTAAGTAAATGCATTAATAGTTGTTCTAAATTACTTTCTAAAGCATTTTTCTCCCTTCGTCCCATACTTTCAATTTCTTCAATTAAGTTATC
>JBCDDV010000685.1:0-2691 GCA_039180145.1 Cyanobacteria bacterium P01_G01_bin.49
ATTGTAAGTATTCATAGAGCCAAATCTTAGCAGAGAGAGAGCCTCGGTTAAAATCAGGAGAAAACAAAGCCCCTTGACCTTGCTTTAAGAGTTTTTCTAAGCGATCGCGTTCGTTGTGTTTCAAGTAAGTTCGTCCCACACCGAGGTAATAATGCAACTGCATTCCCTTGTAAACACCTTGGCTATCAAGTTCAACTAATTGAGGAGAAACCTCTTCAACATGATATTGTCGGCATAAACGAGTTTTATGCAATCGGGCCTTTTCTTCTTCCCCTAGAGCTTGGCGACGGTTCACATCTTCGTATTCTCGTGGGGTGTAAGACTCCACCTCACTAACGTAAGAATGATAAGCCTGACAGTTCTCAACAGAAACTTGTTTAAGCTGCTGCCCAAGATGCTTAACTTCTTCAAGTTTTTGGGACACAAATTCATCAGGAGTTAGTTGATGATCACTAAAATTATCAATGTCATCATCATCAATGTCATCATCATCTTCGACATCCTCCTGCCCCCTAAAGAAATGAGGCTCAAGATATTGAGAACCATAACGACGGGCTAAATCATCCACATCATCGAGAGCATGACCTTCACTGAGGAGGTAATCTAATACAGACTGACGATAAGCCATCATGCCTAAGTTAATCCGCACCCCCAAACGAACCCAACACCATAGTGAGGGATTCTGAAATTGGGTATCAATACCATGTATTTCGTATTGCTCGGATTCCAACAATAAATTGATATGAGCTTGGGTTTCGCGCTTCTGCTTAGTATATAAATCTCGAACCTTAGTTGTGCCATTACCAATGCGATTACAACCAACTTTAGAAACCCACAGATAGCGAGGAATATTCTCACGCATCCTGGCAAGAGCTTGGCAAACTCCACTATCGGAACTAACGCCTTGGGCAATGCCCCACACCGAAGTAAAGTGTCCTTTAAGATCGATACTAACTCCTGTTTCGATAGAAGGGGAAGCCAGCACGATGTCATATTGGGGTAAGACTTCATTAAGATGCTCAATGCAACCATAAGCCGGATGCTTGGGATCTCTGATGGAGTCACTATCAATGCGAAGAATGTTTAACTTAGGAAAATATTTGCGTAAGGTAGTTTCAAGGTTAATCGTCCCAAATAGACTGCTTCGTTTTTGAGCCGAGACGCAAATTAGAGGTTTACCCCCAAGACTGATATGCTCAATCAAATCGGCAATCAAACGTTTACAGTTGGTATGGTTATAGTTAATGATCTGCCATTTTTCTTCTTCAGTGATGGTAGAGGGGTCAAAGGGTTGATGGATAATGTAGGGATCAGGAGGATTATCTATTAGGCTGCGAAGATAATCTAGGCTGAGATCGCTTAAGTCAGCATCAGCCACTAACACCTGACCTTTTTCCGACCCCAAGACGACTCGCAATAGCTTTTGAAAGTTTCTCAGAATCTCAACCCGACGCTTGCTCACCTCTGTCTTGGCAGCTAATAAATGCCAGAGGACTTGTTCGACTTCATCAATAATCACTAAAGCATCATGCCATTCATCAGGGTTAAATCGTGCTTGTGAATGACAATGCAGTGAGTCAAGGCATAACCCATACCCTAAATTGCCTGCTGTTTCGGAGATACGATAGGCATTAACATTATCAATGCCAAAACGAGCGCACAAGTTGGCCACCAGTTGGCGACGGTGAGACAGAAGCAAAACCCTTCGTCCATCCCTGATAGCTTGAGCCACTATGTCTTCGATTTGATGGGTCTTGCCTCGTCCTTTGCGGGCTTTGATGCCAATCAATTTAGCCGTAGGGGGAATGTCTAATTTGGGAAGGTAACGCAACTTTGGGTCAATCTCGACAGCCACCTCATAAGTTAGCTGTTTGAGACGAGTGACTTTCCATAAGGGAATGGTTCGAGCTTGTTCTAATGCTTTTTCAAAGGCTTCAATGCCCCTAGCAACAATAAAGTCATCCACCCCTTTATGTTCGTTTGACCAGCCAATGACTTTGCAAGAGCAACCTTCTTTTTCCAGGAGTTTAGCGGTTTTTTCAATAGCCCGATTAACGTTGGCAATGGTAGATAGTTTACTATCACTATCATAGGCAAAGTAAATTTCTCGTCCTTGAGTTGCTAATATTTGCAATTGGGGAATCAGATGGGGTTGTCCTATTTTACTGCCTGTCTCATCTTTGGCTTGACGATAACCATTGAAGATGCCAGGGAGGGCGATCGCACAATAGCCTCCACTGAGTAATGCCCCTGCTTTCTTGGCTCCTTCGGTAATGACAAGAGGGAGTGAAGGATTATTGATTACCCATAGCCAGAAACCAAGATCGACACTCTCCATGAATTGGGGAAAGTAGAGAAGGTCGTAAGGGCCCGTTGCCGAAAGTTCATCGGTGAGGATGGTGTTTCGATAAGTTTGCAGAATTCTGTGTCTGTATTGTTTCTCTAAACCGACAGTTTTAGCAATGTTTAACCCAATTCTATAAGAAACTTTCAGAGCAAAAATTTCTGTGTCGGCTTTAGGGGGATGTTCGTATTTGACTGTCTTCTGTCTTTTGAAATGCCCCTGGTCATTGTAGTCTGTGGTAATGCGAGGGGTATTTGGTTTGAAACAGCCCCAAAGTGAATCGTTATGGGTGAGGAGATCTAGACCACTACACCACCAGCCTCCGTTTTCTAGATGTTGATAGCGAC
>JBCDDV010000686.1:0-2682 GCA_039180145.1 Cyanobacteria bacterium P01_G01_bin.49
GGAACTTTGAGGGAATTACTAAACTCATCAGTTTCATCTTGACCCAAATTAAAGCGACATCATGAAAAAATTCCCAGGACTCTGCTCTGCTCGTTCTATTACCTTATACGAAATTGCCCTATCACTCATTTTCCTGGCATTCCTCTAATCCCAAGTTGTTTGTGATCGCTGTTCATGGACAATTTTATATACTTTTTCTGTCTGTTGAGCCAATTTTGGCCAACTAAAGCGATGAGCTAAATCTTCATAAGCATTGTCTGCTAACCATTGACCATAACCTGAATTTCTGACAATTTCTAAAATTCCCCATGCTAAAGAATCAGGGTTATTGACATAAGTAACAATGCCTGTTTTACCATGATGGACAACTTCAGGAAGTCCTCCCGTATTAGATACGACTACTGGGACTTTTGCCGCAAAACTTTCTAAAGCCACAATGCCAAAAGGTTCGTATAAACTAGGAAAAACAGCACAATCAGCAATGGTTTGAAACTTATCTAAATCCTCGTCGGACATAAACCCGGTAAAAAGACAGCGGTTGGAAATGCCTAAATTCCAAGCTTCAACCTGTAAATGATGGGTATTGCCACCCCCAATAATCACTAATTTGGCATTTCCTTGCAGTTCCCAAAATACTTTGGCTGCTGCTTGAAGAAGAATAGATACCCCTTTTTCGCGGGTCATGCGACCCACATAATAGATAATTTTTTCATGATCAAGGGCGAAACGACGGCGAAAAGCCATGTAATCGAAATCGGGATTTTTGTGCTTCTTTTCGGGGCGAATGCCATTATAAACGACATCGATTTTATCCCAAGGTGTATTAAAAGCTCGTTGCAATTCATGACTCATATAATCACTACAAACAATCACTCGCCAAGAATTATAAATTAAAGTTCCCTCTTTGCTGGCAATGTAGCGTTGAGTATCAGTATAGATGCCATTATAACGACCATACTCGGTAGCATGTATGGTAGAAACTAGAGGAATTTTGAAGAGATGTTTGAGGGCGATCGCTGCATCCCCGACTAACCAATCATGGGCATGAATCAGATCAAAATTTCCTTGGTCTTTAATCAATTGACCACTATGGTAGCCCATGCTGCTATTCATGTTAGCAACCCACTCAAAGAAGTTGTCACCTCCTGAAACCCGAACGCGGTGAATATGAACCCCATCGACTAATTCATTAGCAGGAGCTTGGCCAAACTCTACAGTAATTAAATGAATCTCATGGCCTAAATTAGCCACTTCTGGGTATAATTCGGCGACATGACGGGCAATTCCTCCAACAATACGAGGGGGAAATTCCCAAGTCAACACCAGAATTTTCATAACGTCCCTATCCTCAGTGATGCTAGGATTACTTAGCGTGTTTAACCAGCACACCTGGCTCTGCTTGAATGGGTAATACGTCTACGATGTCACTTTGGGCGCAGTATTGTAAATCTGCGTTACAGTTCAAGCGTAATAATCGTTGGCCGTGACTAGAGCGGTGAAATAATTCTAGTAGATTATCATGCCATTGGGTATAAAGAGCAGTTGCTGCGACCACTTCATCATTACTCACATCAATTTCTTGGGCATTATTCGTAATTAATTCATGGGCGATCGCCCCAGCACACACGGTATCTTCTAATGAGTAACCTCCTTCCCATCCTGATCCCACCAACCAGACAGTTTCGGGTTGAGTTTTAAGGAGATATTTTACGGCTGCTTGTCGGTTAATCATCGCTGCTGTCATAACCGTGGCAGCTTGTTCTACCCGTTGTAGGGCGCGTGTTCCGTTGGTTGTCGTCAGAAAAAAACGCTTGCCCATCACTGTTTCTGGGGTACCATCAAGGGGAGAATTACCCAAATCAAAGCCTTCTACTGTTGCACCCCCTCTTTCCCCTGCTCTGATACGTTTTTCCGGGAGCCACTGTTGGCTGACCTGCATTAATTTTTCGATATCACTAAAGGTTTGCACCGCTTCAGCACCTGCTTCTAAAACAGTCGCAATGGTGGTGGTTGCTCGCAGCACATCAATTACAACAGCACAATCAGGTAAACTGTCGGTGGGAGTTAGTTCAGGAGTATGATAAACAAAGAGCTTCACGTTTGCATTCAGGAGAAATTGATAGTTTAGGCATGAATTCTATCTTAATGGGCAATGGCCTTATCGCAAAGTGCTTTCTAAAAAAAAGCCCCCGTTTTCTCAACGAGGGGAATTCTCAGACTTAAAATGCTTGTTCAACTTCTGAAATTTCGGGGATCATTTCTCTTAAACGCCGTTCGATCCCCATTTTTAGGGTCATCGTAGAGCTTGGGCAAGAGCCACATGCTCCCTGAAGGCGTAATTTGACGATAGGGCCTTCAATTTCAACTAATTCTACGTTGCCGCCGTCTGCCATTAGATAAGGACGCATTTCATCTAAGACTTGTTCAACGTTGTCTGGAGTTAAGGTCATTGCCTCTGTCATGATTTACCTCGGCTGCTAAAAGTGTTCAATTACCTCTATGTTCATCCTAGCTTGAAGTTTTCAGTTTGTAAGTGTAATTATTGTGAAGTACCCCAACTAATTGCAAGCAATATAGTTGAGGCTTCCTACCCCCAAGAATTAACACTCTTGGTACACGGCATTTCAGCCGTCTGGTTAGGCGTAGATTTCCGTTCTTCCAACGGTATTTTTGAATCGGAGA
>JBCDDV010000687.1:0-2679 GCA_039180145.1 Cyanobacteria bacterium P01_G01_bin.49
CTGCAAATCGATAGGAGACAGCAGGGTCCAGCCATCGGGCAGGCCGTCTTCAACCTGACCGATAAGTCTGCGTTGCTGACTTTACCGTTAGTTATCTACGGAATTTTCCGCTATCAACTTCTCAGCGACCCTGAAGAAATCGGTCGTCGCAACAGCGGTGAGGATCAAGGAGGGGAGACAGAGAGACCAGAAGAAATTTTACTGCATGATTTTCCCATCTTATGTACGGTTTTAAGCTGGGTTATTACCTGCTTTGTAATTCTTCTACTAGAGCATCAAGGAATAATTAGCTGATCGTTCGATTGGATAAATAGCTCGTGCAAATATTAACCCCACAAATCGGATAAATTACATAACAAGATCTAAATCCATGAAGTCACCGCAATCTTCAATGCTAGAAACATGCCTTTCTGGTTGGGGTAGATACCCGATAGTAAAAAGTTCTATTTGTCGTCCAGAAAAGATTGCATCTATAGCGACAACTATTCAAAAGTCAAAATCAACATCAGTGCTTGCTCGAGGTAGTGGTCGCAGCTATGGCGATGCGGCATTAAATCCTCAGGGCATAACTATGCTTGCAGAGCGTTTAAATCGCATGCTCTCTTTCGATCGCGAAACTGGTGTTTTGTGCTGCGAGGCAGGAGTCACTATCGCCGAGATTTTAGAAGTTTTTGTGCCTCGCGGCTGGTTTCCTCCTGTGACTCCTGGCACAAAATTCGTGACAGTTGGTGGTGCAGTAGCCTCTGACGTCCACGGTAAAAATCACCATGTCGATGGTTCTTTTGCCAATCACGTTCGATTTATCAAACTGACTCTTGCTTCGGGAGAGACTGTTAAATGTTCTGCTTCTGAGAATAGCGATCTGTTTTGGGCAACAGTTGGTGGCATGGGATTAACAGGAATCATTACCGAAGTATCTTTTGCTTTACAAAGAATTGAAACTGCATATATCAACAGCCGTAATATTAAAGCAAACAGTTTAGCCGAAACCTTCGCTCTGTTTGAAGAGTTTGAACCGCAGTATCAATATTCCGTAGCCTGGATCGACTGTCTTGCTTCGGGAAACGGTCTAGGTCGCAGTATTTTGATGCTGGGCAATCATGCTCGAATAAACGAGCTCAATTCGCAGCCAGAACCACTCAAGTTAAAGCCGAAACCCAAATTAAAAGTTCCTTTTGATTTTCCTGCAGCGTTGCTCAATCGCCATACAATGGGCATATTTAACAACCTCTACTATGGCAAACAGCGCAGTCGAGATATAAAGGCGATCGCCGATTATGATTCTTTCTTTTATCCGCTAGATTCGATTCAAGACTGGAATAGACTATACGGAAAAAAAGGATTTATTCAATATCAATGTGTATTTCCCACAGATGTCAGTCAAGAGGCTTTGACCAAAGTCTTGCAAATGTGTAGTCAGCAAGGATGGGGTTCTTTCCTAGCTGTTTTGAAACGTTTTGGCTCTCAATCTGGATGGTTATCTTTTCCGATGCCTGGCTATACCCTAACTCTGGATATGCCAGTCAAGTCTGGACTATGGCAATTTCTCAACCTATTGGACGAAGTTGTAATTAGCTATGGTGGAAGAGTTTATCTAGCCAAAGATGCTCGCTTGAGTGCTGACTCTTTCCGCCAGATGTATCCCAAATTTCCTCAATGGCTGGAAGTTAAATCTCAAGTCGATCCCGATAATCGTTTTTCTTCAGCATTGTCTCAACGTCTGCAAATGGAATCGGTAAGAGAAGGAGCCTTGGTATGAAAGAAAAATCTGTGTTGCTAATCGGTGCTACTTCGAGTATTTCTAGAGCTTTAGCCCACGAGATGGCAGAAGCAGGAACGGCATTACACCTGGTTGCTCGTGATCGCACCGAAGTCGAACGCATTGCCAATGACATTGCCATTCGCTATCAATCTCCTGTTTCTTGGGATACGATCGATGCTTTTGATTATGAAACTCACGAGCAATTATTACCCAAGGCGATCTCTAATTTAGGAAGCTTAGATGGAGTTGTTGTCTCCTTGGGCGAACTGGGAGATCAGGCAGAGGCAGAGGCAGATTTTAATCTCGCACAGCGCATCATCAACTCTAACTATACAGGAGTTGCATCCATGCTGACCTATGTCGCCAATTATTTAGAGCAGCAAAAACAGGGTTTTATTATTGGCATCTCATCCGTGGCAAGCGATCGCGGTCGCCCCAGTAACTACATTTATGGCTCGGCTAAAGGTGCGCTGAGTCTGTTTTTACAGGGAATGCGCAGCCGTTTGGCAAAGTCCAACGTCCACGTAATGACGGTCAAGCCTGGCTTCGTCGATACTAAAATGACCTTTGGCAAGTCTGGCATGTTTTTGGTTGCTAGCCCACAGCAAATAGCCACAGCGATCGCTTCGGGACTTAGAAAAAAGAAAAATGTCATTTATACACCCTGGTTTTGGCGAGGAATCATGTTAATCATTCGCTCAATTCCCGAGTCTATTTTTAAAAAGTTAAAGCTCTGAAAATGCTGGAAATCATTACCATGATTGATCTTGAAATAATGTTTAGGGCTATTGATCAACAATCAAAAATTATCTCTAAAAGGAGACAGCACAACCGATGAAAACAATACCAGCTACAAATATGTTCGAGCGGGATCGATTTACCAATAGCATCCTGGGAATTTTTGGTGCAACTCTGGC
>JBCDDV010000688.1:0-2677 GCA_039180145.1 Cyanobacteria bacterium P01_G01_bin.49
ATCAACAAACAAGCATAACTTATAAATCCTTGCTTTTGTAATTCTATTTGAGTTAGGTTGAGTTGTTTTTTTTGATAAAAAAGTAATAAAAAGGTATAGTAAGTCACGACAACACTTTTTAGTAAACAAATGGCTGGGTTTGGGCTTTGGACATGGGTAACATTAAAGTAATTATCGTAATCAGTAACCTCCCAATTTTCAAGATATGATTTAGTTGAAGAAATGTCTATTGGAGATGTTTCTACTATCTCAAGAGAAGCTAATAATTGTTCAATAATGATTAACTCTTTTTCGGGTGACTGTTGTTCTAGTGCTTGTAAAAATTGGTCAAGCATTTTTGTTAATTTTTCCCTATCAAATTCCTCAAGTTCTTGCTCGATGGGTAAGTCCCAAGGAACAAGTAACTCAAGTTGAGAGATAGGATAAGGTTGGGTCATGAAATTAGAGATTGCAGATTGTAGATTGCAGATTTTAGATTCATTCTAGATACTTACCTCAGACTTGAATTTTCACATCATATCTCACTCATTAAAAATGCTATGAATTAGCAGACTCTTCCATTTTTTGTCTCAAGCTAAGGGGGCGCATATCTGTCCAAACTTCTTTGATATAGTCAAGACAGTCTTGTTTTTGTCCACTTTTTCCAGTATCTTGCCAGCCAGCCGGAATATCTCGGTACTCTGGCCAGATGGAATATTGTTCTTCGTGATTGACGACAACTCGATAAATCGTTGTGTCTTCTCTATCATCTTGGTACATAATTTTCTCCACTTAATTTGATTGAATAGGGACAGGAATTTCAAACTTTAATACATTATGGCAAAAATCTTTCCAATCATCAGTTATTTGCTCAAAGATAATATTTTCATCTTTAAAAATGCCGTCAGTGACAACATAATTTTCTTGGAGATAGAGAAAATCATCATCAGTTAGTTCCCGTTGGATTTCGACTTGCTTTCCTTCCATTTCTTTGGTTTCTTTTCTGACATTTTCTAACTGTTCACTCCACTCACTAAACTGACGCAAATTTTTTAATAAATAAGCTTTACAATATTTACCCATGACTGCCATATTAATAGACCTCCTTGATACCTAAAAAAAAGTTTGTTTATACTTGAATTTTAATTTTCTTAAGATAAAAATCCTCCTGTTTTTAAATCATGAATACTATCTTGAAACCCTCGAATAATCAATGTAATATCATCTTCTGTATGGGCTGTTGATAAAAAGCCACCGCGATCGCCCTGACGCAAATGAATCCCTCGATTCAGTAAGTAATAAGAAAGTAAATCGAGTGCCATTGGTGGAATCATACTCTGAGAAAGGGAAAGGGCAAAAAATGAGCCAAAATGGGTTAATCGTATCGGAATCCCCTGGCTTTCAAATTCAGTATTGAGGGTAGCTACCAGCTTGGCTGTTCGTTGATTGAGTCTTTCTTGAAGACTTGGCCCCTCAGTTTTAAGATGAGATAAGGTCGCTTTTGCTGCTGCTAGGGAGAGGGGATGCTTACAAAAAGTCCCCGCAAAAAACGTTGTCTCAACGGAAGGAGAAGAATCATCACCAAAGTTCCATACTCCCCCATCGATGCGATCTAAATAGCTTGCTTTACCTGCGATAATTGATAAAGGTAAACCACCACCAACAATTTTACTATAGGTGACAATGTCTGCTTCAACCCCAAACCACGCTTGTGCGCCGCCAGGATGAATGCGAAACCCTGTAACCATTTCATCAAAAATTAGGGCAATTCCTGTTTTTTGGGTTATTTCTCGTAGTTCTTTGATAAATTCTTGGGGTTGTAGTTCTGGACAGCGACTTTGAACGGGTTCTACTAAAACAGCCGCTATTTCTCGTTGGTTAGCTTTAATAATTTCAATCGATTGAGCATTGCCGTATTCTAACACCAAAACATCCTTGGCAAGACTGGGGGGAATGCCGATCGCTGCGGGAACTGCTTTGGGGTTAAGGCTATTTTGCAAGAAGGTTTGTAGGGGTTGGGTGAGCTTTTTTAGCCAATAATTTGTCGCTGTTTTTTGAGAAATTTTACGATTAATCGCTTTTTTGGCATACTCAGCAAAGGTTGCTCTTACCAAAGTCTGATCGCTGTGACCATGATAGGAATTGGTAAAGAGGGCAATTTTGGGGCGGTTGGTGGCGGATCTCGCAACCCGAATGGCTGCCATGACTGCTTCTGTTCCCGTGTTACTAAAGGCAACCCTTTCCATTCCTGTCAATTCTTTGACTAATTGGGCTACTTCTCCCACTAATTCTGTTTGAGAACCGATTTGAATTCCTTTTTGCAATTGTTGGGCGATCGCTGCTTGAATAAACGGTGGATTATGTCCTAATAAATTAATGCCTAATCCCATTAAAATATCGACATATTCATTGCCATCGATATCCCAAATTTTAGAGCCAAAGGAGCGTTCAATTACAATCGGATAAGCGATTTCTTTCAAGGTAGGAGAAAACTTAATTCCCAAAGCACTGCGATCAGCTAAAATAGGACGATTTTTTTGAGCAAGTTGTTTTGATTTAGCAGTTTTCTGGGTATGGGAAGCAATTAAACTGGCTAAAGATTGATTTTGAATATCTGATGGATTTTTTTGACTGACCTGCATAATTCAATTTTTTTCCTCTTGCACTGTTTGTTTACGACCCATAAAGTAAGCCGAAT
>JBCDDV010000689.1:0-2674 GCA_039180145.1 Cyanobacteria bacterium P01_G01_bin.49
AAATTAATATTTTCTGGTTTTCCTTACTTTAGTCTATCCAATTGAAAACCGCTATAAAGCCTGAACTTTTTGCTGGGCTTGCTGCAACATTCCTAAAGCAAAATCAGTGCCTAAAACACGACCTGTAGAACCCACAACTTGAGCAGCAGCAATAGCCGCTAGACCAGTTCCAGTAGCAATATCTAGAACATATTGACCTGATTGTAATCTTGCCAACTCTACTAATCGAGTTGCAGCCCGTCTATGAAACTCATTTTCGTAGTTTGGACGGTTGTTGAAGTCGTTAAGGATTTGCTGTTTGTAAGCATTTAGGTTTGTAAGCATTTAGGATAGATAATTGAATTACTCTTTGTAATTATCTCAACACTGAGGCGTTACCATGATCAACAGTGTTGTAAGTGAGAAACTTCTCAAAATATTTGCTGGAAATTGAGGAACTTTTATGAAAATTGCCATCTTATCTCAAGAGGCTTCTTTATACTCTACAAGAAGGTTAAAAGAAGCGGGAGAAGAATTAGGACATGAAATGCGGGTTGTGAACTACCTTCGCTGTTACATGAATATTACCTCCCATAAACCTACTGTTTTTTACAATGGCCAACCCCTCGAAAGTTTTGATGCTGTTATTCCTCGCATTGCTGCATCCAAGACCTTTTATGGAACGGCAGTTGTCCGTCAATTTGAAGTAATGGGAGTGTTTAGTGCTAACGAATCTCAAGCCATTTCTCGTTCCCGTGATAAGCTGCGTTGCTTACAACTTCTCGCCAGAGATGGCATCGGTTTACCTGTCACAGGGTTTGCCCATGCGACACAGGATATTGATGGCTTACTCGACTCTGTTGGTGGTGCGCCCGTGGTCATTAAATTATTAGAAGGCACACAAGGGATCGGTGTAGTATTAGCAGATACTCACAACGCTGCTAAATCGGTCATAGAAGCCTTTCGTCAGCTAGATGCGAATATTTTGGTGCAAGAGTTTATTAAAGAAGCAGCAGGGGTGGATTTACGGTGTTTTGTGGTGGGAGGCAAAGTGGTGGCTTCCATGAAACGTAAAGGTGCAGAAGGAGATTTTCGCTCCAACCTCCATCGTGGTGGAAAAGCAGACATGGTGAAACTAACCCCAGAAGAAAGAACGACAGCAGTTCGCGCCGCCAAATCTATGGGGTTAAAAGTCGCAGGAGTTGATATGTTACGGTCTAATCATGGGCCCGTTGTGATGGAAGTCAACTCTTCCCCCGGACTCGAAGGCATTGAAAAAGCCTCAGAAATCGATGTGGCTCGGAAAATTATCGAATTTTTATCCAAAAATGCTTCTGTCGGTAGCACCCGCGATCGCATCCAATATTAAATTCCATGACCGATCATACTTTAAAAATTGCTGGGCAAGCTATCGCTCCAGGACAACGACAGCGTTTAGAAATTCCTGTCGCTCAACTACCAACGAGAACTACTATTTCTCTCCCAGTAGCTGTCCTTAATGGTCAATTTCCTGGGCCTCGACTTTGGTTAAGTGCTGCCATTCATGGAGACGAAATTAACGGCGTAGAAATCATTCGTCAGGTGTTAGAGAAAATTAAGCCAAAACACTTATACGGAGCAATTATTGCTGTTCCTATCGTTAATGTGTTCGGGTTTATTGAACAATCTCGCTATTTACCTGATCGCCGCGATCTAAACCGTTCTTTTCCTGGTTCTGCTCAAGGTTCTCTTGGGTCTCGTCTAGCTCATTTATTTATGACAGAAATTGTCAATCAAAGCACCCACGGCATTGATTTACACACAGCAGCGCAACCGAGGATTAATCTACCCCAAATTCGAGCTAATTTACTGGATTCAGAGACTTATCGCTGCGCTCAAGCTTTTGGCGCCCCCGTGATGATTCATGCCACTACCCGCGACGGTTCCCTTCGTCAAGCGGCTAGCAACAAGGGAATTCCTACCTTGTTGTACGAAACGGGAGAAGCTTCCCGTTTTGATCCTGATGGCATTGAAATTGGAGTTGATGGAATTCTCCGGGTTATGGATTTATTGGAAATGTATGACCATTCTTTGATGAATACTCAATTTACTTCCCTAGAAGTCACCAAAACTAAGTGGGTGAGAGCGTCTCGCAGTGGCTTACTCCATTTGGATGTTAAATTGGGCAATAAGATAGAAAAAAAGCAACCCTTGGGCATTATTACAGATGCCTTTGGGGAAACAACTGCAAAACTTCGCTCTCCTGAATATGGCGTAGTCATTGGTCATGTACAGAACCCTCTAGTTAATAAAGGGGATGCTATTGTTCATCTCGCTTTACTCCCCGAAAAACCAACTGAAGATCATTAAAGCAAAAATCCCCATTACTAACCAAAAAAGCGAGCCAAAATAATTGAGTAAATTGATAGGAATAACTGCCAAGATCCCTGAAAAAATCCAATTCATCAGAAAAAAAAAGCAATAACAATAATAAGTGGCATAAATTGCTGTCCTATAATAATCTGAGTTCAGGTTAAGGAAAAGAAGAGGTAGTAAGGGGAAAATAACAACTTTCTTCAGAAAACCTGCCCTATGTCTAGTTTAGACGCTTTATGATGTCATATTTTTGTCTCGACTGGCTTTTGCCTCAATTTGCTCAACCCGAACTCAAGTTGTGTATTTAATCAACGTAATGGAAATTGAAATAACTGCTTAT
>JBCDDV010000690.1:0-2673 GCA_039180145.1 Cyanobacteria bacterium P01_G01_bin.49
AACTTAACTATCATTGGTGCAGGATTGTGGGGACAAGCTTTAGCAACCTTAGCAAAATACAATGACAACAATAATGTTCGTATCTGGTCACGAAGAAGTGCAGAATCTTTAGAATCAGTTATTGATGGGGCAGATGTTATTGTTTCGGCTGTTTCTATGAAGGGTGTCAGGGCGACAATTGAAAAACTTCAAGCCCTAAAAATTCCTGAAAAAACGATTTTTGTTAGTGCCACAAAAGGACTAGAACCTCACACAACCCTAACCCCTTCCCAAATTTGGCAAAAAAGTTTTCCAAATCATCCGGTTGCTGTTTTATCCGGGCCAAACTTATCCAAAGAAATTGATCAAGGACTACCTGCAGCAACAGTGATTTCTAGTGAAGATGTTCCAGCCGCTGAAACTGTGCAAGCAGCTTTTTCATCGGATATTTTTCGCGTTTATGTGAATACTGATCCTATCGGCACAGAATTAGGGGGAACCCTCAAAAATGTCATGGCGATCGCCTCTGGTGTTTGTGATGGGCTACAGTTAGGAACTAATGCCAAATCTGCCTTATTAACTCGCGCTTTACCAGAAATGATTCGAGTAGGAATGGAACTCGGTGCTTCCCCAGAAACCTTTTTTGGGCTATCAGGATTAGGCGATTTAATTGCGACTTGCGATAGTCCTTTATCTCGTAATTATCGCGTCGGTTATGGACTGTCTGAAGGAAAAGCCTTAGAACAAGTATTAGACGAATTGCAAAGTACCGCAGAGGGGGTTAATACGGCTAACGTATTAGTAGAATTAGCCAAAAAATACCGAATTGCCATTCCTATTAGTCGCCAAGTTTATCGAATACTAAATGGGAAAACAACCCCTCAAGAAGCCGTTCAAGAATTAATGGCAAGAGATCTCAAAGCAGAATTTGATGATTTAGATTTCACCTAGACAAATCCTAAAAATCAAGGAGGTTTTCAGATTAGGTTAACCAAAAATCTGATATCTATCAGCCATTAGTCATCATTACTCAAGAAATCACTAATGGTTACTTTGTTGTTAGTAGAGAAAATAAATTTATGACCGTTGCAAAAAAACCTAACAGAACTCGAAGCTTATTAGAACTTTGGAACATGAGTTTTGGCTTTTTTGGTATACAGTACGGTTGGGCCTTGCAGATGGCCAATACCAGTGCCATTTATGAATATTTAGGAGCCAACCCTGAACAAATTCCGATACTATGGTTAGCTGCCCCCTTGAGTGGTTTAATTGCCCAACCCATTATTGGCTATATGAGCGATCGCACTTGGGGGCCTCTAGGACGAAGACGACCTTACTTTTTAATTGGTGCTATTTTAAGTTCTATTGCCTTAGTTTTAATGCCTAACGCTTCAACTTTGTGGATGGCAGCGGGACTTTTATGGATTTTAGATACGTCTGTTAATATTAGCATGGAACCTTTTCGGGCATTTATTGCTGATTTACTCCCCGAAAAACAGCATACCCAAGGCTTTTCTATGCAAAGTTTTTTTATTGGGGCAGGGGCAGTTGTTGCCTCTCTTTCTCCTTGGATATTTACCCATTTATTCGGGTTAAATAATAGTGGCACTGAAACTGATACTATTCCCTCCACTGTTAAACTCTCATTTTATGTCGGTGCTGCTGTTTTTTTAAGTACCGTTGTTTGGACAGTAGTAACCACAGAAGAGAAACCACCCAAGAATCTAAAAGCGCTAAGAGAAGCGAATGAAAGGAAAAGTTTAAAGGATAACTTACAAGAGATTTTAGATCTCATTACCTCTATGCCAAAAACCATGAAACAACTTGCTGTGGTGCAGTTTTTTACTTGGTTAGGCATCTTTTGTGTGTTTCTCTATTTTCCCCCTGCGGTTGCCCACAATATCTATGGGGCAGTGGAAGAAAGTTCAACCCTTTACACAGAGGGAATTGAATGGGCAGGCATTTGTATCGCTGCTTACAACGGTGTTTGTTTTGCCTTTTCTTGGATCTTACCTGAATTGGCAAAAAAAATAGGGAAAAAAATGACCCATTCCCTTTGCTTAATCTGTGGCGGAATTGGACTCATTTCGTTGATTTGGATAGAAGAACCCTATCTGGTATTATTACCGATGGTAGGTTTTGGTATTGCTTGGTCGAGTACCTTAGCGATTCCTTATTCCATGTTATCTAATATTATTCCTGAGAAAAATATGGGACTATACATGGGACTATTTAACGCATTTATTGTCACGCCCCAAATTACAGCCGCCCTTGGGTTAGGATGGGTAATGAAACACTTCTTAGATAGTAATCGGTTACTTGCTATTGTGTTAGGGGGCTTTTCTATTCTTTTAGCTGCCGTATTTATTCACGGAGTTGATGACGTAGCAACTGTTGATGAAAAGGAAAAATATTTGGAGACGCAAAAAACTTCAGTTTTACCTGCTGAATAGTTGCCTTAATTTGAATTACTTCTACCCAGGGCGTGTCTGCAAATAACACAATAGGATTAAAAATAACACCTTTTAACGTTCTAGTGGGCAAGGCGAAATTATAAATATTTCGTATAAGTAAAGATGAATTTTTGAAGCCTTGCCCCTACGATAAATATCAATATTTATGCTTACACTGCACTTAAAGATGGTAAAAAATTAACTAGAGATGGGAAAATTATAATTAATATCAAGACTAATA
>JBCDDV010000691.1:0-2669 GCA_039180145.1 Cyanobacteria bacterium P01_G01_bin.49
AATTCTCTTCATAAGATCGGGAAAATAAGCCACAAGATACAAATCATTCGTTAAGTTTTCTAAGTATTCCCACCACCTTTGAATGAATCTATCAGCATTATTGTTATCTTCAAGATGAAGGTAAGTGCGTATTCCAAAAACTAAAATTTCCTGCTCAACCCAGCTTATCGGCTCGAGTTTCCAAACATCAAAAACATCCTCAAATACTTTCAACCATTTACTAGCTTCGTGCCATTGTTTTCGATTAACATAACATTGAGAGATCACACGATGTAAATCTTGAAAAAAGTCATATACCTTAAATCTTTCCTCTCCTTTAATATCAACCTTTGGATGAGTAATCTCATACAAAAATTCTTCACTCCAATTACCTGAAGGCATTGGTGCAAGAAACCAGCGATCAATACCTGACATTCCCTCATATTCTCGAAGTTTTCCATTAATATACTTTTCAAGTTCATCAAGTGACATTTCTCGTTCTGAAAAAATGCTAGGGCAAGGAATCTTCATCAGATAACATAAGGCAGGAATAATAGCTTTTATAGGATGAACGAGAAAACTTGCCTGACTAATTTTTAGTTCACCCCGTGTTAGCTTGAGAAATCCTTGGTAGGAAATCTCAGGAAAACCTGCAAACAAAAGAATTGTGCTAGCTTCCAATAAGAGAGGTGATGCTTCGTCAGGAGACAATATCTGTATCTTATGTCTTAGATCAGATAAATACTGGGAGTCTATTACTTTTGTCTCTCTCACTATATACCTCAGCAATTAGAACACGCAGTTTCACAGCGATCGCCTATTTCAAAACCCAATAAGCTTAGATTAAACAAGGTAAGATGGGCAATGCCCACTTTACTAGGTCGACTATTCAACTTCGTTTTATATTTAATAAAAATGCTCTATTCTGCCAATTAATTTGACCAAAAGATCCGTCTTTGAGTGGGTTGGAGACGGGGACTTTGTTCTTGCATCACTTGATCAATTTTATGGGGATCAAAATTATGATGAAAGTTGTTTCTTAGTTGAGAGACTCTTCTCTCGGTTTCTTGAACTTCTACCTGTACTTCTTTTAATTTAGCTTGTTGTGACCACTGATAGGGAATCAAGTTTAATAAACTGATGATAGCAGCGATTGATAGAACTCCATTGACAGCTAATTTGACGGTAATTTCAGTGGTAACCCATTGATGTTCAAGATGAGCATCGGCGGAAAGGTGACGACGAGAACGACGTTTATTAGACATCGGCATAACTAAACACAAATACGATTTCATCATAAACTACCCATCTCGTCCAAAAACCTTAAAATATTATATTCTCTGGCTTTTGTTATCGAGATGAGCAGCACTCTGTTTTATTAAACGAATCCGTTACTTATAAAGTTCCGTTGATAGACGAAACGCCAAAATTCCTGGAATTAAAGCGATGACTAAAGCAACGAGAACTTGAGTGTCAGATAACATGGGTAATAAACTCCTTGAATGTGACCGATTCAATCATTACTTTGCGCCATAACTGACGTTTTGTGAAACATCTTGTTACAAAGATTTAACTTTGCTGTTCCGTTGGTTGTTATCCGCCTTCTTTACGGGCCAATAGAACGGGACAATTAGCATTAACTCTTACATAATCAGAAAGAGATGTTCCTAAAAGGCGATCAAGATCTGGTAATGCTTTAGCAACAGAGGGGCGACGATCAGGTGACCCCAACATCAAGAGATCGGCATTATATTCGTCGGCTAGCTTACAAATTTGTTCCCCAGGACGACCTCCTGTGACCACACAACGATAAGGCACTCCCATTCGTTTGGCTTTAGCGGCTGCTTCTGACACAATGGGGTTATTTTCCATTTCTGTTTTGGAGAGAGGCAAAAGTTCGGGTTTTAGGTCAGGGTTAACCCGCGCTAAGATTAATTCAGCCCCTCCGTAGTCTCTGAGTAAATACAGGGCTAATTCTAAAGCGTAGTCTGCCACTGACGATTTATCGAGGGCAACCATTACCCGTTTGATTTTTTTGACATAAATATCATCTTTCACCAGTAACATTGGATGGTTAGTAAGTTGAAAGACATATTGACTGACGGAATTTTCTAAAATGGCTTCAAGGCGTTTAAGTCCCCTTGACCCCATAATAATAAGGTCAGCGTTGATCTCGTCTGCAACCTGACAAACAGTGTCTTTTGGTTCTCCTTGACGTAGCATGGTGGAGACACGACTCGGATCAATTTGTAAGCTGTCTAAGATACCCGCGATCACTTTTCCCCCTTCTTCCCATTTAGCGGCGATCGCATCAGTTGTGATTTGGGGAGGAACAACGTGTAGAATGTTTAAGGACGCTTTTTTGACGGCGGGAAGATCCATCAATACTTTGAGCATTTCCTGTGTCGTCCCTGTTCCTGAATCGGCGTATAGTATTTTGTCTAGCATGGATTGAAACCCTGTTACTAACCACAAATAGCTGTTTATCCTATCAGAATACTGCGATGTTTGCTCTCGGTATTTAACAATTTATTACGAACTAACCCTTATTAAAGCTTTTTCTCAGCTTAATTTAGTATTCTAATAACTCGTATTCTACCTTTCAAAAAATAGCAGCAAAAATAATAAATAGAAGTAGAAAACAAAACAATGATCAATACTAAAAGCAGTGTTTGCTAATTAAAAAAAAC
>JBCDDV010000692.1:0-2667 GCA_039180145.1 Cyanobacteria bacterium P01_G01_bin.49
AGTAATTGTTGGTTAATTTCCCGGCCAAAAATAGCAAAAGCAGCACTGGCTTTATTAAAGCGTTGTTGATTATCCCATTGCCCTGAAGCATTTTTGTCCCTGGACTGACGACGGTGGGTAACTTGCCAGAGGGCAGCCGCTTTGGGGAGTTGCCTATGAGGGGAGATCGCCTGATATTGATGGTCACAAAAATCATGAACTTGGCGAAAGGCAGCTTGAATTTGAGTGGGGGTAATGCCAGGATTAACCGTAACAGACGTATCAATAACATCCGTTCGTTTTTTCTGGAGGTCTAAACTAGCTAAAAGGGCTTGTCTGTGTTCTGCTTCAGAAATTTTGGATAAAAAGCCAATGCGTTTAAATTGGGGTTGCCCATAATTATTCAATTGTCCTGGAACTTCGGCAAAGGCAGTGTATTTTAACTCTGGATGTAATTGAGAGTCATTCTCTCGAAAATAAACCTTCATCTGCTCAAGGTCATAGGTTTGAGGATGATTAGACTTAAGGGTGTGAATAATTCTGAGTTGTTCCCCTTGGGGGGTAGTCACCAGAAGACTTGGCCCTGGAGCTTCTGTGTATTCATCTTTGAGACGGAAAGCGTAGGAATTAAGACGGTTATATGTGCTTTTAACCTCAGAAGCCCAGTTGAGATCTTCACTCGCTAAATCTGCCTGAGCAAATAAACGCTGAAATTGATGGGTTTGAC
The DNA here is from genome assembly GCA_039180145.1 of Cyanobacteria bacterium P01_G01_bin.49. Classification (GTDB taxonomy): domain Bacteria; phylum Cyanobacteriota; class Cyanobacteriia; order Cyanobacteriales; family Microcystaceae; genus JBCDDV01. The sequence goes on from JBCDDV010000692.1 coordinate 707, forward strand.
GAGGTTCAAGTCGATTCTTTGACAAAATCTCGTTAACGGGTCTAACCATGAGGTCAACGGGGGAATAGGTATTACTAGAAAGAGGATGCTCAAGATAGGTGTCAGATGATTTATAATCTTTGAGCCATTCGACATCTCGATAATTCATCAAGCGATTATTGGCCGATAACACCAAGTCATCGGGACGATCTGCGGATTTGGGGCCATCTACTGCTACTTGTAATTCTTGGGCCAACTCATCGACTCGCTCATGCAAAAAGGCTTTAACCCTCTTCATTTTTTCAGGGAGAGATTGAGGGGCATTGGCTAAAGCCCCTAACTCAGAAACTAAAGGTTCTTTTTCTTTGAGGGAGTCAGGTAAATAGTCCTTGCCTGTTTTTTTATCCGTTCTCCAAAGTGAAGCACAATGATCCGATAAATCATCTAAATAGTCTTTATGCTGTTCTGGGGGCAGATTTTCTAACTCCATTTCTAGGGCGATCGCTTTCATCACACGGGTGGCAATAATCCCAATGTGGTTATCCTTAGCAGAAAGAGCAATTTCAGCAAAGGTTCCGGTATAAGGAGTTTTTTGACGTTTTTCAATCTCTCGGTAGCGGTTTTCGGGTAAATGCTTAGCTTTGATTTCGGCAGTCAGGTTGGGGTACTTAGACGCTAGTTCATAGGCAACGCGATCGCCATCAAAGTCTCCTTGTAGATAATTGGCAGCCGTTTGGGGATTCATGTACACAGTTCCCTTCAGATAGGCCACATCATCTAGGTGACGATTTTTGAGGATGATCACCCCATTGCTATTAACCAGGGGAGAACGGGTGACGATCAGTTCTTCTCCTTCTGGTAAGTTAGGGTCGCAAAATTCGTCTTCTTTTAATTGATGGTGAGGTTGGAGTAAGCCGCCTTTAAACTTAACAAAGCGACCTGTGGCAATCTCTTTATAACGATTTTGGAGGTGATCGTTGAGAACCTTAATCACTTTGGGATGGTCGAGGAGTTGACGATGGTTAGCAATGTCATCCTTGAGCAAATGGTAAATAACTTCGTTGTTTTGTTCGTTAACTAACTCCATCACTGTTTCAAGTTCATCAGAGGTCAAGTCCTCTGCTTGGAGGTTAAGTTCATCGAGGACACGGTATTTGTAACGGTCTTCGGTGGATTTGAGAAAATCTTGGGCGATCTGAAGGGGGTCATTGGCGATCGCTTGCAGTTTTTTAAGTTCTTTCTCGACCCTTGGTACAATATCTTGAGCCACCCCTTTAGGATAATTAACCAAGACCTGGGGCCCCAGACTATGAGTGCCATAATAAGCGTGGGACTTGATTCCCAGTCCCACTGTGAGATTATATTTCCCAGGCTTAATAGCCGCCGCCGCTTCGGTTTTGCGTCCTTTGAGAGCTGAAGTGGCCAGAATTAAATCATACCCATCGCCAATGTTGCTCAAGTCAAGGGGGGAAGCTGTGCCTTTGGCTAAACGAGCAACGGGACTATCGGCTTGAGGCCGAATGCCCAAACGGAACTGGAAGGGAGTATTTTCTTGTCCTTGTACTTGTTGATGTAATTGAGTATCAATGCGGCAATAACAGTCCCCGACTAAGGTTTTAGCGAATTGTGGCTCTAAATCAGCGTTATTTTCTCCAGTCTCGTCATCAATGATTAAGACCCGTAGATTTTCGGCTTCAGTGAAACTTTGACAGGGAGTAAAGGGCAAAGATCCATAAGCCGCCCCGTCTGAGGCAGTAGGGAATAATTGGTCACGGACGGAATCATCGTCCGCAAAATAGAATTTTTTCCCATTGGCAAATTGTAAGGATTTATCAGCAAACCTCTCTAGCTCTTTGGGGTCAGTTTCATCGTAAACTGTTCCTAATTGAAATGAAACACCCCCAAATAAGTATTCAGCAATCGTATTGTCAAATTTTTCTGAGATATCAAGGGGGAGTCCGGTTTTTGTATCGAAGTGTTGG